>DGTB01000126.1:8570-47658 GCA_002394185.1 Bacteroidales bacterium UBA4347
TCCTTGGCATAGCCCCAGTCGCGCATCGAATCCAGGTTGCCCAGCTGCAGGCGCTCCTGTTTGCCCTGCTTGATACGGGCGGCGGCGAGGGTGATCTTCCGTGTGACGAAGTTTTCGCCCCTCCGCTCGCTCTCATGGTTGAAGAGGATGCCGTTGCAGCAGAACATGTTGTACGCCTCACGATATTCCTTGATGATCCAGTAGCTGTACAGCTTGGCCACCGCGTAGGGGCTGTAGGGATGGAAGGGGGTCTCCTCGTTCTGGGGAACGGCCTCCACACGTCCGTAAAGTTCCGAGGTCGAGGCCTGATAGATGCGACAACTCTGGGCCAATCCACACAGGCGCACGGCCTCCAGTATTCGTAGTGTGCCCGAGGCGTCAACATTGGCTGTATACTCCGGCACATCGAAGCTCACCTGCACATGGCTCTGCGCCGCAAGGTTGTATATCTCGTCCGGCTTCACCGTCGACACCACCTGCAGGATGGACATAGAATCTCCAAGGTCGCCGTAGTGGAGGTGGAAATTCTGTTGTCCTTCCAAGTGGGCGATGCGCTCACGATAGTCCACGCTGCTGCGGCGGATGATGCCGTGCACGTCGTATCCTTTCCCGAGCAGTAGCTCGGCTAGGTAGCTTCCGTCTTGTCCGGTGATACCGGTAATTAGGGCTTTCTTCATGATTGTGTTACATTTTGTGTATTACGCTGCGGGGACTGGCGGCATGTGCACCGAGGCTGGCTATCAGCAGGCGCAGGGATGAGTCGTTGAAAACCATTTCGCGCTTCCACGCCATAGCGTGCCAGCGCTTGAGTTTCCAACCCAGTCGGCCGAGGTTTTCGTCGGGATGGTCGGCGAGGTCGGTGTCGCCATAGAGAATGTCTCGCTCTATGCGTTCGCCATCGCCGGCTATTGTCTCCAGTGTCAGGGGTCCGTGGAATCCCAGCCGTCGTTCTGCAATGCTGTTCATTGCTGAAACAAATCGTGTCATGCCAAAGCGTTTGGTGGTGGATTCTACGCAACTCCAATCCACCTTTTCTCTCATGGCCTGGCACGCCAGTGCCCAGTCGGCCAGGTCGCGCAGCGTCAGGCGCCCGGATGCAAAGTGCACGGCCATGTGACGCAGCAGGAAGAGTATTGCAAAGGTGGGGTGTCCAAGTTGTTCTTGCAGCAGAGTCTCGTATTGTCGGTTGCTGGGAGGGTATTTGTCGTTGAGCAGGTGGTAGTGGCTTTCCACGGTAACTCCGCGGTAGTCGTATTTGGTATGGTGGTTGCGGTCGTTGCTGATGCCTACCCCCATCTCGCGCCGTGCCACCTCGTCAGCCTCGTCGTGCTTGTCGTAGAAGTAGAGGTCCAGATCTCCGAATTCACGCAGCTCCGGGGTGGGGTAGTATTCCGACAACACCACACCTTTAAGCACCAATGTCTTGATACCATGGCTTTTCATACGTGTGGCAATGTCGCGCAGCACATCGCGTTGGTAGCGAGACCGCGATGCAATCTTTTCTTTCTCGGCTAACCATGGCATCAACACATCGCGCGACGGCCTTGTCTCCTCGGGGAGCATGCCGGCGGCGTCTGCCGTCAATGCCGCTACATGGTTTTTCTGCATCAGCCGGAACAAGCTCCACCACTGCGAGGCGTCCATTGCCCCCACCGTAGGCACCTCCCTGGTGAGCGCTGCCCGCAGCAATTCAAAAGCTGTGTCCATTTCTCCAATCATAACAGTTTGCCCTAAAAGATTACACCGTGTCCATGAAGGTCTTCTGCACGCGGTTGAAAATCACTATGCCCAGGGCCAGCAGCACCACCATGAAACCGGCGCTGTAGCCCAGCATGCCCCAACTGAACTGCCCCTCGCCGAGGAAGCCGTACTTGAAGGCCTCCACGATGCCCGTCAACGGGTTGAGGCTCATCAGCATTCGCAGCTTCTCGTTGGTGATGGTGCTCAGGGGGTAGATGACCGGCGTGGCATACATCCACAGGCTGACGAAATAGCTCAGCAGCAACGACATGTCGCGGTACTTGGTCGTCATGCTCGAGAAGAGGATGCCGAAGCCCAAGGCCAGCCCCGCCAGCATCAGCACCAGCACCGGCAGCAGCAGGGCGTACCAGTTGGTGTGTATCTGGCCGGGGATGATCCAAATCTGGTAGATGGCGTACACCACCAGGAACAACCCCAGCTGTATGCCGAAGCGCAGCAGGTTGCTGACCACCGTGGAGATGGGCACTATCAGGCGCGGGAAGTAGACCTTGCCGAAGATGCTGGCATTGGCCGTGAAGGTGTTCGAGGTCTTGTTCAGGCAGTCGCTGAAGTACTGCCACAGGCAGATGCCGCTCAGGTAGAACAGCGGCTGCGGCAGCCCGTCGGTGGGTATCTTGGCGATGCCGCCGAAGACCACCATGTACATCACCACCGTGATCAGTGGTTGTATGACGTACCACAGCGGCCCCAGCACGGTCTGTTTGTACTGTGTGGTGATATTCCTCTTGACGAAGAGGCTGCACAAATCGCGGTAGTCCCACAGCTCCCGCAGGTTCACAGAAAGCAGCTTCTCCCGCGGCTTGATGACGGTGGTCCAGGTGTCCTGATTGGTTGTCTTGTTTCTTGTTTTGTCCATAGCTGTTTGCCTGCCGGAGGCAGGTTGATTTCAATAACCCCAGACGGTAGTCTGGGGATGAATGTGTCATATGAGAGAAGGGCTCTCGAAGAGAGCCACCTTTCTCCTTTTTTAGTCTTTCATGAAATATTTTTCATCCCAAGTTATACCACTTTCTCCTATCAGCTCCTTGAGTTCATCGGCAAGAGATAGCACCCTGTGGTGTTCTTTCTGACCTTTTATATAGTTCACTATCGTGTCTTTGTCTTTGTAGGAGTAGGTGAATGCAGCGTATTCTTTTCCCCAGTGGTCAAAGTCAGGAAAATGCGGGTTGCTCTTAAGCCAGGGGCTGGTAATTGATTTTAAATCCTGCATGAACCTGGACACACTTAGCGTTGCGGGGAGTCCCACTAACATGTGTATGTGGTCGGGCATTCCTCCTATACGATAGACTTTGACATCCCGATTGTTGGCTATGCCTAACATGTAGGCATAGAGTTCGCGCTCGTGGGATTCAGGTATGGTACGCTCACTACGATATGTGCGAAAGACAATGTGATATAGTAGTTGTGTGTAGCTCATGTCCTGTGGAATGGAGGCTCTCTTCGCGAGCCCCAAAGGGGGCATTTTTGTTTATTTCTCCCCAGACTACCGTCTGGGGTTATTGAATGTGCCTGCCTTCGGCAGGCTCTTTTGTCCTTTCTGGCATCCCCCTCCGGCCCTCCGCCCTCACGCCGAGTGCTTACGGCGGAACAGGATGTTGCCCACGATGCCCCAGAAGTATTTCCAGTCGGTGCGCAGGGGGGCTTTGAGGTAGGCCTCCAGGTAGCGGCGCTCGCTGGCCTGTATGTCGTCGAGGGTCTCCGGACTCTTGGCCTCGTAGTAGAACGGCGGCAGCATGCCCGGCTTGGTGCGGGTGCGCAACTCCTGCATCTCGGGGGTGTAAAGGCTGAAATACTGGTTGCTCAGCGGTCGCACGCCCACCAGCTTCATGTCGCCCCGCAGCATGTTCCACACCATCGGCAGTTCGTCGAGCCATGTGCGGCGCAGGAAACGCCCCATCGTGCTCACACGGTAGTCGTCCTTGAATTTGCCGCCGCTCTGCAGGCTCTGATACTGATAGACATACGGCTGTATGTACTCCGAGTAGTTGTACATCGTACGGAACTTGTGCACGATGATTTCCTTGCCGTCCTTGCCACGGCGGCGCAGGTGGATGATGGGCGAACCCAGCGGCGGATTGTCGTTCACCGGGGTTTTGGTCTTGCGCGCCACCACGAAGAACTCGCCATAGCGGAACTGCTCGTCGATGACCTCGAAGCCCGCGCGGTACAGGCGGCCGAGGATCTCCACGCGTGTGAACGTGCGGCTCTTGCCGTGTGTGAGGCTGTAGTAGAGGCTGTGCGTGAGCTTCAGCTTCGGCGCCACGCGGTTCCACAGGTAGTCGCCCCACACCACCACCGTCCTCACTCCCCAGGGGTACTTCTTCTTGAGCATCTGGCGCTTCAGGGCCGCCGTCATCGAGTGGCAGTAGAGAAAAGCCCCTTCGTCCAGCAGGTCGTTGGCCGTGTAGAGGAATCGGTTCAGGTCCTCCTGCGTGTGGAACGGACGGGTGAGCACCAGCAGTTTGGGACGGCGATCGCCCACGCGGTACTGCAATGCCTCGGGTGTCGACGTCGTCAGCGGCACGGCCACCATCTCGGGGTAGCGCTCCTGGTTGGCGTTGAGCCAGCGGAGGAGCTCCTTCTGCGAGAGAGTGGAGGTCTGCTGCAGGATGCTGCGCACGGCCTCGTTGCCGATCTCGTCCACCGACAGCTTGGCCCCCTGCTCCGCCCCTTGTTCGGAGTAGGCCTTGCGGTCCTCAATCTCGTATTGCAGTTGAAACAGCGCTTTCTTCATATCTTCTTCAGCATCGAAGGGTGGATGTATGTGGTGGCCACGGCGACCACGCCGGCAATGGTCACCACCAGGCGACGGTCTTTCTTGATGCGGCGTATGTGGCCCTCGGCGCCCTTGAAGGGTCCGTCGGTCACCACCACGCGGTCGCCCATGTGGTACTCCGGCTTGTCCTCGCCCAGCACCGTCAGGCCTTCCCGTCCCGCCGTCACCACGAACTGGAACACCTCCATCTCGCGGTCGCGTATCACCGCCGGCCGGCGGCTGCCCGCCATGCGGTAGAGGTAGACTCCGTTATCGTGCCCGGCCATGAAAAATCCCAACTCTCTTTCCGTGCAGCGCAGGAACAGCAGCGACGCTATCACATCCACCGGCGCGAAGAACTCCAGCCCCTCGGCCTTGCAGTCGGCTATCAGCGGCTGCACCCGGTTGTAGAACACCCGCAGCGCATACCAGTGCCTTTCCGTCTCCTCGGAAACGCTGGCGGGGAGGGTGGGGGTGGGGCTGATGTCGGGGTCGTGGGCGTCCAAGGTTGTGTGGGTGTAGGTTTCGGGTTGCAGTTGGGGCAATTCTTCCTCTCCCCCGGGTCGGTGCCCGGAGTTCCTGGAAGGTTCATCGGCATGTAGGGTTCCGATTTCACGGTCGCCCCTATCCAAGGGTGTTGCCGCAACCGCCTGGTTTCCAGCTGGAACGTGCTTCCGCGCGGAAACTTTATACTTTGCAAATATACGTTTTTTTGCTATAATAAAAAAATAAAATGCTGTTGATTGCCATTTTTCCTCTTCTCTTTGCCATTCCACCCCTTTTTCCGGCACCTCTCAACCCCCTGCCGAATCGGACACGGAGGAATTCCGAAAAACGACTTTTTGTCAAATTCCAGCTCTCCGCCAACATTCCGTTTTCCACTCCTCCGCCATCGGACCCGTCGGAACAAAAAACGTCCAAAAACGACGTTAAAATACAGATAACCAATACTATACAGACGAATATTTGTGTAACTGCCTATAAAACAACACCTAAGAGCCACCCCCTCTTACTCCTCTCTTACTCCTCTCCTACCCCTCCCTTTCTCCCCGGTTAGTTTTTTAAGACATGATAAGGAGGGGATAAAGATGGAATAAAAGTGACATTATGTCAAATTAGGTGTTTGCCCCTTGGGGTGCCCGGCGGGGTGGTTGCGGAGGGGGCGAGGAGGGGTGGCGGGCGGTTTTGGCAAAAACGAAGCAAGCCGGCAGGAGGTGTCCTGTCGGCTTGCCGATGGTTGTTGGAGGGGAGGGGCGAGGCCGGTCCGTTGGCGGCGTCCCTCGGAGGTGCGGGCTTAGAGGCCCAGCACGTCGGCACCCTGTTTGTAGACGATGTCGCGCGGGATTTTGGCGTCGCGGATCTGGTCGAGGACCTTCTGGAGGTCGGTGCTGATGTTGCCGTTCTTGTCGCTGTAGGCCTTGGCGGCGGCAGCGTCGCCCTCGCCTTCCATGGCGATGATGATGGCGGCCCAGCCGCGGGCGGCCTCGCGGGCTTTCTCGACGTCGATGACGTACTTGCCGTTCTTGTTGATACTGAAGGCACCGTGCTCGAGGAAGTAGTTGTAGCACATGATGTTGGCGCGGCCGTGGGCCTCGGTGGCGCCGAAGCGGACCGAGCGGAGCAGGCCGGCGATGAAGGTGATGTAGTTTTGGGCGATGGTGGTGTTGGTGATTTCGCCGCGCTCGATGAGCTGCTCGGTGAGGAAGAGTCCGCAGACGTCAGCCTTGGCTTCCTCCCAGGCGCTGTACTGTGCGCCGAGGGCCTCGCGGCAGGCACCGCGGCCGGTGACGGTGTTCTTGATGCCCAGGCCGTGGGCCACCTCGTGGTAGCAGGTGTTGCCGAAGAAGGCGTTGAAGGTCACGCTGTCCACCTGCTCGGGGCAGAGGATGAGCTGGGCGATGGGTACCATGATGTTGTCGTACTTGGCGCGCATGGCGTTCTTGAGCTGCAGGCGGCGGCTGCCTTTGGCCAGCTGCACGCGCTCGTCGTTGGGCAGATTGATGGCGATGGTTTTGGAGCCCGCGTTGCAGTCGCCGGCGTAGTAGACCACGTCGTAGACGTTGATGTCGCAGTCGGTGCCGGGCACTTCCTTCTTATACTTGGGGTCGCAGGGCAGGAGTTTCTGCATCTCGGGGAGCATGGCGGCGAATTTGCTGAGGTCGTTGCTCCACTGCTCGTCCTTGACCAGCACGAAGGCCTCGTGGCTGCACTTCAGGCCGTTGATGCCGTCGTCGTAGTTCTCGATGGGTCCCACGACGAAGTCGAGCTTGCTGTCTTTCATGTCCATCCAGACCATGTCGCTCTCGAAGTAGTCGTCGGTCTTGAAGGCCTCGCGGCGGGCCGTGAGGTACTTCTTCAGACCCTCGTTGTCGGCCAGGGCGATGGCTTTCTCCATCAGGGCGTCGACCTTGGCGAGCTCGGTCTTGTAGGCCTCGTGGTAGGGCAGGACGTAGAGCTGGCCCTGCTCGTTGCGGCGGATGACGCTGTACTGGCTGTTCTTCAGGGTGTCCTCAAGGGCGTCGAACTCCTCGCGGGTCATGTCCTGGGGGTAGAAGTTGCAGCCGGCGGGGCGCTCGCCGTAGCCGGGGAGGAAGGGACGCTCCTCGGAGAGGCGGTCCCAGGCGCCGTACTGGATGCGGGCGAAGGCGCGCATGGCGGGGTCGCAGAGGGTGTCGATGGCGTCGCGGTTGGCGTAGCCGAAGTATTCGTCCCAGTAGATGTCGTCCATCACCTTGCCGATCTCGATGAAGATCTTCACGAGTTCCTTCTCGTTGGCGGAGAGGTTCTGGATGAGGTCGGACTTCAGTTCGAAGACGGCGTACTCGTCCACTTTCTGTTGAATTTCGGGGTCGGCAGGGCAGTCGGTGACCGCTTTTTTGTTCTGGCAACCCACGGCGGCAAACATTGTCACAGCCATAGCTAAAATTGATAATTTCTTCATTATTAATAATTTTAAATGTTGTTGCTTGTTAAAATATTTTTGCAAAGGTACATTTTTTTTGTCAATTTAAAAAAAAGTTGTACTTTTGCACCCGATTTTGGAATCAAAAATCATCCACGGAAAGGTGCTCGAGTGGTTGAAGAGGCCCGCCTGGAAAGCGAGTAAGCGTTAAAAGCGCTTCAAGGGTTCGAATCCCTTCCTTTCCGCCAAAAGAAGTTGCAGACGATATGATTTGCAACTTCTTTTTATTTTCTTGGTTTTCTGCTGTTTCCCGCTCTTGATAAAAGTTAAATAATGTTAAATTGGATTTGCCTTGTAGACTTTTGGGATTTTTCATGTTATAATAGTATATGGAAAAAACAATTTTTTGGGGATAATTACGTTATGGAATACAAACATATTGTTATGAAAGGCAGAAGGTTTTTTGCATTGGCTGTGTTCGTCGTTTCGGCGTTCTCTGTCTATGGGCAGAAGGACTTTGGCGGCAGCCGCCTGGACACCCTTATTGGCAATGGGCAGTATGCCACGGCCTACCCCTTGGCGCAGGAACAGTATCGGCAGGCGTTGCAGAAGGGCGGGAGCGACCTGCTTTCGTCGGCCTTCTACCTGACGGCCCTCGACTATGCCTACAGCAAGAGTCCCGAGGACTCGGCCTTGGCGCGCTACAGCCGGCTGACGCGCAGCCTGCGGGGGGCGGACCGTGCGGTGGCCTACGTGTTCCTCTACCAGACGTACCAGAAGCTGTACGAGCGTTTTTCCTACCGTATGCGGAATGACAGAATGGTCTCCGACGACCCTGCGCGGAATCCCCGCCTTTGGCATTGGCGGCGCATGGAGGACACGCTGAGGGTTTGCGTGGACAGCGTTTTGGCACAGGCCGAAGCCCTGCTGACGGCCGATGTGCGGAACTACAGCTGGATAGGGGTTGGCGAGAACGGCGTGCCCGTGGCCGACAGCAGTCTGCTGGGCACGCTGGTGCAGGCCTTGCTCAGCCCGTGCCATGCTTTTTCGGATTCTCTGGAGCAGTCGCTCCAGCAGCGTGTGTCGGCGTTGTATGCCGACGGCAGCGACGAGATGCGTCTGTGGCTCGACCTCTATCGCCTCGAGGGCAACTATCACGATTCGGTCCTCGCAGCCCTCGACAGCCTCAAGCAATACTATATGCCCCGCCTCCAGAGCCTCGAGATGAAGGCCTGGATGGACTACCGGCGGGCCTTGTGCCTCTCCTACGCCGAGCGCAAGGTGGAGGCCGAGCGGCTGTGCCTGGAGGTGGAACGCACCTATGCGGGCACCTGCGGCGCCCGTTGGTGCCGCGAGTTGAGACGTGAGATTTGTGCCCCCGGCTTCGAGGTGAGTTACGATGTCACCGAGTCGTCGCGCCGCAGCCGTCTGGCCATGGTGGAGGGGCGCAATATGCGGTGGGTGGATTTCCGCCTCGTGCCTCGCGACAGCGTCCCCGACAGCCTGCGGCGTGTCAATAGGTTGGACACCCTGCGCACCCTGCCCGCCACGAAGGAGTGGCGGCAGGAGCTGCCCGATGCCGCCGACCACCTGACGCACCGCCACCTGGTGGCCCTGCCGCCGGTGCCGCAGGGCGACTACTACCTTGTGGCCATGACCGACAGCCTCTTCTGCTACAACGACTACCAGTCGATCGATGCCACCTTCATCACCTACAGTTTCGACCGTGCTGCCGGCAAGATGACGCGCCTGCAACCCTCGTCGGGCTACCTGGTGGACCGCGTGACGGGCCAGCCGTTGGTGGGTCGCCGTGTGACGCTGCACCTCGGGAGCGTGCTGAGCGACCGCCGCCGTCGCCGCCAACGTACCGACAAGGAGGGCTATTTCCACTTCCCCGTCTCCTCGTCGCGCTATGTGCTTCAGTTTGCCCACGGCCTTTCGGCCGATGTGGACGGCTACGAATACCATTATTGGGATAATCAAAATTACAGTTCTTTCGGTTCGGATTTTGTTAGGAGAAAAAAGTGGTCGAAGCACCTCGAGATTGTGATGACCGACCGCCCCATCTACCGCCTGGGCGACACGGTGCGTTTCAGCTGTGTGGCCTACAAGGAGAAGAACAGCGGCGAAGAGTGGGAGAAGAGGCTGAAGCCAGCCTCGAAGGTGAGACTCTTGGCAACCTTTGGCGACTACGATGTGGACACCCTGTGGCTCACCACCGACAAGCATGGCCGCTGCTGGGGCGAGTTCGTCATTCCGCCCGACGGGAAGAACGGCACCTACTATCTGCGGGTGACAGAAATTAATTACTCCAAGTGGGGGGGTACCTACTACGACTACTGCGGGGTGGAGGTGGAGGCCTACAAGGCGCCGCGTTTTGCCGTGACGCTCTCCACCACCGCCGAAGGGTCCGCCGACACGGGTTCGGCGCGACGTTTCGGCCAGCCTATCACCGTCTACGGTGCCGCCATGAGCTTCAGCGGTGCACCCATGACGGGGGCGAAGGTGAAGTGGGAGGTGTCGTGCGAGCGGATGGTCGACCCGTGGCAGAGTACCTCCATAGCCAACGATTTCCCCTATGTCGACAGCCTGGCGGTGGACGACGACGGATTGTTCCAGTTTACCTTCACCCCCCAGCGCGACGATATTGCCGACGGGACGCCGGCGCTCCGGACTTATATCTATACCGCCTACGTGCGTGTCATGGATGCCGACGGCGAACTGCACGAGCAGCGCCTGGCGTTCCATGTGAGCGATGCCGACGGCTACTGCGTGGTTACCACCGACGACCTGAGCCACCTGACGTTTGTCTACAACAACTTCGACCATCAGCCCCTGAAAGGCGATGTGCACGTGGAACTCTACCAGCTGCGGCAGCCCGACACGCTGCGTGTGCTCCATCGCCTGATGCGGGAGCATCCCGATGCGCGGTGGGTGGGCAGTCGCGCGGCTTTCCGGGAGGCCTTCCCCCATCTGGCCTTCAGCCCCGAGGAGGGCGACCGGCACCTGTGGCCTGTGGTGGCCAAGCGCTACGAGGGCACCACCGGCGAGCGCCGTCTGGACATCGACGGCTTGCCGTCGGGCCTCTACCGCGTCAGCATCAGCACCCCCGACGGCGAGCGGCACGACACGCTGATCAACCATGTGGCCCGCGGCGGGAGGGTGACGGGCAACGACATGGTGTGGTTGCGCTCCACGCCGGACAGGGGGAACCCTTACGTGACTGTCAGCGTCCGCGTGGGCGACACCGTGCGCTTCGAGTTGGGCAGCCCCTTTGGCGAGCAGCCGCTCTACTACTGCGTCAGCCATGCCGCCAAGGTCTACCGCCGCGGCATGATGGTGCTCGACAGCAGCCGTGCCACCGAGTTTGTCATCCCCGTGACGAGCGATATGAAGGACGGTTTCGTGGTGAACCTGACGGCTGTGCGCGACGGCCGGACCTTTAATTATCAATACAAGGCGTTTGTCGTCAGGCCCGACCTGCGGCTGACGGTGGACATAGAGACCTTCCGTGACCGCCTGCAGCCCGGCGAGCAGGAGCGGTGGCGTCTGCGCATCGCCAGCGGCGACACCCTGGACGGGCAGGCGCTGAAGACCCCTCAGTCCTCCGGACAGCTCCCCTTGGCAAGGGGAGCAGGTGTGGAGGCGAACCTCTGCCTGACGATGTACGACAAGGCGTTGGACGAGCTCCAGGACCACCGCTATGGTTTCTGGCCATGGTTCATCGAGTCGCAGGATGTCAGGGTGTATGAGATGGGTACGCGTACCGGCACGATGACAGGAAAAGGGAATTTGCTGCCCTTCAGCGGCCGGCAGATTGCCAGCATGAATCGGCCGATGTTCGGACTTGCCCTGCCGTCGTCGGACGACTATTGCCGTCAGGTGGCCCTGCGTTTCTATCCCGGTGTTGTCAGGGGAACCATCGTCGATGCCAAGACCGGCGAGGCGTTGCCGTTTGTGGCTGTCGTGCTGAAGAGGAACGGCAAGAAGGAGGCAGTCGCCACCACGGATTTCGACGGAAATTTTGTCATAAATAAGATTCCCGCAGGCGAATACGAATTGGAGGTGTCTTTTGTGGGTTACAAGCGCTTGAATCAACGGGTGACCATCGGCGCAGGCGTTGGCCAACGCTGGAACATCGCGTTGTCGTCCACGGCAACCTCCCTGGAGTGTGTGGAGATAGTGGCAGACAAGGTGCCGGTCATCGGGGTCGGCGCCCCCGAGAGCGGCGCACGCATGTCGGCAGATGACATCGCCCGCATGCCGGGAAACAGCGTCGAGGAGATTGTGGCCGCCGTGGGCGGCATGGGCTACAGCGACGCCCGAGGAGAGGTGACCATGCAGGGCGGCGTGCGCAAGCGCACGGGGGTGAATGTGCCCAAGGAGGCCATTGCGGAGATTCTGCCCCTGCTGCAGTTCGATGGCCGCGCTGGCGAGGCCCCGGCGTTGAGGAAGAACCTGTCGGCCGTGGCCCTGTTCGAGCCTGCCATGCGCAGCGACAAAGAGGGCAGGGTGGAGGTGTCGTTCACCATGCCCGACGGCCTCACACAATGGCGGCTGCACGGCTTCGCCTGGACCGACAACTTCCAGGTGGGCGTCCTCGACCGCACGCTCTACACGCAGAAGGACCTGATGGTGCAGCCCCTCATGCCCCGCTTCCTGCGTCAAGGCGACACCACGGAGATCCGCGCCAAGGTCTCCAACCTCACCGACAGCGCCATGACCGTGGAGGTGAAGCTTGAAGTGGAAAGCGTGGAGAGTGGCCGAGTGACTGAGTGGCAGAGTGGCTGGGAGGCTGAGTGTCGGGTAGAGGCACACAGCAGTTCCGTTGTTGCCTTCCAGGTTCCGGTAGGGGACGACTGGCACATGGCCGAATATAAAATAGCAGCCACTCAGTCACTCAGCCACTCAGCCACTCACCATCACACCGACGGCGAACAGGGGCGGCTGCCCGTGCTCTCGAACCGCGAGCGCGTCACCACAAGCCACTTGCTATACATTGCCGGTACCACCGACCCTGCGCGTCCGAAGACGGCCAGCTACAGCTTCAGTTTCTCTCCCCTCGACTCGGTCTCCGTGGCGTTCAACGCCAGCCCGATGGACTATGCCGTGCAGGCGTTGCCGCAGTTCAAGCGCCATCGTATGCCGGGCAACCTCTATATGGCCAACAGCATCTATGTCAACCACCTCTCCTCGACCCTCTTGCCGCTCAGCGACAAGGAGCGCAAGCGCAAGGTCAAGCAGGTGCGCGACGATTTGCACAACCTCCTGCAGGAGCAGACTTCGCAGGGCGGATGGAGCTGGATGCCTGGAGGCAAGGAGACAAGTCTCCACATCACCGCTGCCATCCTCGAACGCCTCGCCCGCTGTACCTCGCTCATGTCGGGCGACTACTACAAGCGCTATTGGAAGACCGCCGTCGCAGCCCTCGACAAAGAGGTGGTAAGGTACTATCAGCAGTCAACCCAGCCACTCGGCTATTCAGTCACTCAGCCACTCTCCACCCTCTTCGCCCGCAGTTTCTACCTCGATATGTTCCCCCTCGCTGGGTGCGACAGCATTACCCGCGAGGCCTACGACTACTACTACCGCCGTTGCAGGGTGCAGTCGGCGCAGGAGCTCTCCCTCATGAGTCAGGGGCAGCTTGCGCTCCTCATGCTGCGCATGGGTGATACGGCCGAGGCCGTCGCCATGGCCAACCGCATCAAAGAGATGGCCCATACGGACGAGCAACAGGGCATGTACTGGGTGGGGAACGTCGCCGGCTACGGCTGGTACCAGCGTCCGGTGGAGACGGCATCGCTGCTGGTGGATGTCTTCGCCGATGTGCTGAAGGACTGGGAGTCCGTGAACCGCATACAGCAATGGATCCTCTCCGCCAAGCAGGGCACCACGTGGAAGACCGATATGGCCACGGCCAGCGCCGTCGCCGCCCTCCTGCGGCAGCCTGCCGACACCGTCCGTTCCCTCCCTGCCACCCTCACTGTCAACGGCCAGCCCTATGAGGAGTTCAAACAGAGCCATGCCGGCGAGGACGCCGGCGCTCCAAAGGAGCCAGCAACTTTCAATTTTCAATTGGAGAACCCCTCGCCCTATCCCGCCTGGGGGGCAGTCTTCTGCAGCCGCGAGCTGCCGCTGGACAGCATCCGTTACGACGGCACCGCCATCAGCCTCCGCAAGACCCTCAGCCTGGTCGCTGCCGACGGCAGCCTCCGCCTCCTCGGCCCCGACGCCGTGCTGCATGTCGGCGACCGAGTGCGTGTGCATATTGACATATACTGCGAGCGCGACATGGACAACATGGTCCTCGTCGACCAGCGTGCCGCCGCCTTCGAGCCGGTGAGCACCGCCAGCGGATGGCAGTGGTGCTGTGGCGTCGGCTCGGCCGACAACGACGGTCTGCGCTACTATGTCGACGTGCGCGACGAAAGCCACAACTGCTACATCGACCGCCTGAACGAGGGTCGCTACTATGTGGAGTACGACTTATGGGTCCGCCATGCCGGCACCTTCGAGTGCGGCATCGGTGTGCTCCGCAGCGTCTACGCCCCCGAATTCCGTGCCAACACCCCGTCCGTCAAACTCCGGGTAGCGGATTGATTTTATCAATTTTATCAACAATTTGTTGAAAAATATTTTGTTTTTTGCGTTTTTTTGCGTACATTTGCAAAAGGACATTTGGTATAGTTGTGAATTTATAATATTGATACTGAGTTGTATGGGAGGGATTAAGGGTTGCTTTGGACCCGAAGATCAAGCCTGCCTGTATTCATATTCTCTATCCGCGCGTATACGGATGTCCACCAATGAACAGGAATGTGTAACAAAAAATAACAACCATGAAACAGAAGTATTTCTTCAGCGTAATCATCATGATGACAGCCATGCTGCTATCAGCGGTGCCTATGAGGGCGCAGAGCCAGGTGACGTCGTGTCCGGTGACGCTAACGATGTACGACTCGTACGGTGACGGCTGGAACGATGCCGCGCTTGAGGTCTATCAGTATGACTCCCTCATAGGGAGTTTCACGTTCAACGCAGGACGTGAATCGGTGCAGACGCTTACTTTGGCGGCTGCTGAAGTGCGTTTGGTGTGGCGTCGCGGCCAGTACGACAGCGAGTGTACGTTTACGTTCACTGATGTTGACGGTAGCGAACTTTTTGCCTTCGATGTCGGCACTTTGCCCTATGATGAGATGGGCGATACGCTCGGTCTGGGTTCCTTTGTCAGCAGTTGTCCCTCTTGTTATAGGCCAACGGGGTTGCGGTTGGCCAATGTGACCCCGAGCAGTATGGGGGTGACGTGGACTCCGCGTGAGGGGACGCAGTGGCAGGCCCTCTGTGTGCCCCACGGTATGTCTTCTGCAACGATGAATCCTGTGACGCTGAGCGCCAATACATTCACCGCTGAGGGTCTGCAGCCCAACACGGCTTACGACTTCTATGTGCGGGCTCTCTGCGGCGACGATGGCGCCAGCCGCTATGCGACGTGTAGCGGTGTCACCGCCGACACAGCGGCGGGATGCTCTTACACGGTGACGCTCACCGACCAAAACAACTCTGCCTTTTCGGGATGGGTGGTGCTGGTGTGCCATGAGTCGGGTGTGGCATTGGACACGCTGCGTTTCCCCAATTCTGTGCTCGACTACAGCCGTTACGAACAGACTATCAGACACAGCGCACAGAAGCTCTACCTGAAGGTCGTGCCCGACAATACCAATATTTGGTATGGTGCGCTGGGGATGACGGTTGTCGATGCCAATGGCGACACGGTGCTGATGTACAATTTTGACAATTTGAACCTCAACGACGAATACTTCGACAGCATAGACTATTTCTGCCCCTCCTGCTTGGCTCCGGCGGTGACCGCCCAGGCCCTCGACTCCACCAGCGTACTTCTGAGTTGGAGCAGTACCGGCGCCGACAGTTACCTGATTGAATACGGTACGTTCTCCAATGACACCGCAAGCAGCACGAGGCTTTCGACGACCGACACTTTCCTGGTGATTTCGAACCTTGTCGCCGGCACTCGTTATGCGGCCTTCGTGGCTGGCGTGTGCGACGGGACTGACACTTCCGCTTTCCGCCGTGTGGAGTTCGCTCCCGCCCAGGGTATCCTCCAGAGGATATATGTCAACATGGGCAAGAACGACACCACCGACGGCCGCTCGTGGAGCACTGCCTACCACACTGTGGGCGAAGCGCAGCGCTGCGCCTATGAGCAGGGGCTCCTCTATGGTAACTACCCCGATATCTGGGTGGCTGAAGGATACTATTCCGAGAGCCTGCAAGTATACCCCTCGCAGCATATCTATGGTGGCTTTGCGGGTGACGAGACAGACCTCAGTCAGCGCCAATGGCAGCAAAATCATACCGTCATAGACGGTGGTTGGAACGGCTTCTGCCTGACTCAGGCTGAACCCTTCACCGCCGCCACGCAGACCGTTTTCGACGGCTTGCACTTCGGCAATGGTCGGACGATGAACGGCTCGGCTCCTGTCAGCCTCAAGGCGCACACCGTGCTCCGCAACTGTGGCATTGAGAACTGCAGCAGCAACGACCAGACGGGACATGGCCTGCTGAGCATTGTCGGCGACCCCGACCATGTGATTACCGCTGTCGAGAATTGCATCTTGCAGGACGGCAGGAGCTTTGGCAGCGTCATCTATGTGGAGAATGCCCGCATAGACAACAGCCTCATCATACACAACACTACGGCGACCGCCGTCGCTGAACTGGGAGAGGGCGGTGCCCTGCGCCACTGCGACGTGGTGGCCAATATGTTGTTCGACTACGGCAACACCCACGTCGTGTCGCTCGCCTCCGGAGCTGCGCTAACGAACAGCATCGTGGCCCAAAACACCCTGCAGGACAACACGAGCGGTATGGTCCACTACATGACCGCCAACCTGGTCAACACCTTCGACGGCGTCAGCTATAGCGCCCTCAATGGTGCCGTCAGCGGTACGGGCAATATCGGTGTGGACACCCTCAATGCCGGCAGCGACCCCCAGCAGCACTACCTCAACTTCATCGACCCCGGCAATGGCGACTACCGCCTCAACCCCGGCTCGGCAGCCATCGACGCCGCCATTCCCCTTACCGGATTGTCCTCCACCGACCTGACCTCCGGTGTCCGCGTCTATGGCACTGCTCCCGACATGGGCTGCTATGAGAATACCGGCTACTTTGTCTGTCTCGCCCCGACGGGGTTTGCGGCCCGCGTTGTCGAACCCGCCAGCGTACAGCTCAGTTGGTCCGGTGCCATCGTCGACGGCTACGAGGTCAGCTACTGCCCTGTCGACGGCCAGCTGTGGACCTCCGTCAGCATCCCCTCTGCCAGCGGCTACACCCTCACCGGGCTGGAAGAATATAAAAATTATATGGTACGTGTGCGCGCGATATGCAGCGGCACCCCCACGGACTACAGCGATACACTCTACTTCAATAGCGGTTGCCGCAATCCCATCGCCTCGTTGGTGGTGGGCAGCAGGGATGGCTACAACAGCACCCGCTCCGACCTCCCCATCAACATGCGCTACCCCTACAGCGGCAGCTACATCCTGCTGCGTGCCTCCGAGCTGGGCGGCGAGCCTCGCACCATCGACACCCTCGGCTTCCGCTACACCAGCGGTAGCACCATGACTCGCCATCTCCGCCTCGGCCTCGCCGCTACCCGCCTCGATGAGTTGACCGATGCCACGGTGCCCTCCGTCGACAGCCTGCCTGTGCAGGAGGTCTTCGACGGCGAGTACACATTCAGCAGCTACGACTGGTGCCGCATACCCCTCCAGCAGCCCTTCGAGTACGACGGCGCGAGCAACCTCGTCCTCTACATGCAGGATTCCACCTCGTCGCAGAGCAGCTACTACCGCTACTTCAGCGCCAGCGAGACCGGTACCGGCACCGTATGCAATTACTACGGCTACAGTCCCGCCAACTTCTACGGACCCTACTATACCACCGTCCGACCCGACATTTATATCAACGGTGGTTGCGACCTCAACAGTTGCCCGCGGCCGAGCATGAGCGTTGTGGCCACCGGCGGCGACACCGTCAGCCTCGCGCTGAGCCGTCTGCATGGTACTCCACAGCTCGCCATCAGCGGTGACGATGGCGCCACTTACACCCTCCTCGCCGGTGTCGACAGCAGCACCACGCTCTATCATGTCACCGGCCTGCGAAACAGTGCCACCTATCGTCTGCGGCTGCGTAATATCTGCGGTCAGGACGACTCCTCGCAGTGGGTGCATCTCATCGTAACCACCGCTCCTGTGCGCTACAGCCACGTCTACGTCAAGGCCGATGCCGACGGCGCCGCCGATGGCCGCACATGGAACGACGCTTTCGCCGATCTCACTCCTGCCCTCGGCGCAGCCCGTGCCACCTACCTGGCCTATGGCTACTACCCGGACATCCGCGTCGCCCGCGGCACCTACTATGGCGACACCATCGCCGCAAATGCCTACTACATACAGGATCCTGTGAATATCTATGGCGGCTTTGCCGGTAACGAGCCCGACACCTTCGACCTCTCCCGCCGCGATTTCGGACAGAACGTCACCGTTCTCGATGCACGTCACCAACGCCGCGTCGTCAGGCTGGCCCCTTACGACAACGGCTGGAGCGAGACGGTACCCGTCTTCGACGGCTTCACCCTGCGGGGCGGCAGCAGCAACGAGGGTGCCGGCCTCCACGTGGACTATCAGGTGCAGGTCAACAACTGCCGCATCGTGGATTGCTATGGTGGCAACACCTACTACAGCAGCGGCGCCGGCATGTACTTCGTTTCTTCCGGTTCCACCGTCAGCAACACGGTTGTCGACAGTTGCACTGCCCGTATCGGTGCTGCCGTCTACTCCAACGGCAACCGCTTCGTCAATTGCGATTTCGTCAACTGCGGCCATCAATCCCAGTGGAACAATAACAATCCCGCCTACAACGGCATCGTCTACGCCTACGGAGACACCCTCGTGGGCTGCCGCATCATGCACGACACCGCCACTTCCTCCATCCTGACCAACGGCCCGGCGGCGCTCGACAACTGCCTCATTTACGACAACCATACCGACTATGATGTCATCGTCAGCGGTGGGTCCTACACCCTGGTGAACTGCGACGTCGTGATGAACACCGTCCGGCAGAATGTCAGCCCCGTGGCTGTCAATGGCGGCTCGCTGACAAACTGCCTCGTGTGGGGCAACCGCTCCTACAACGGCGGCAACCTGCAGCTCGCCGCTTCCACCGTCAGCTACAGCGCCGTCCAGGGCGGCTATGAAGGCGTGGGCAACATCGCCCTCTCGTCTGCCAATGCCGGTGCCGATGGGGCTTACAGCTATCCCGCCTTTGTGTCGCCCGAAACTGGCGACTTCCGCCTCATGGGCGAGTCCGCTTGCGTGGATGCCGGTCTGGACAGCGCTTCCCGCTGCGCCGCCGACCTCTCTGGCGCCGACCGCATCTATGGTCAGCAGGTGGATATGGGCTGCTACGAGTATCACGGCGAAACCTTCTGCGTGCCCCCCTACTCGCTGACCGTCAGGGCCGCCGCCACGGCCGCCCATGTCCATTGGGCTGCATCGCAGGATGCCGCCTCGGTGCAGCTCGAATACCGCGCCTCCACCGACAATGAGTGGACCGTGTTGGATAACATCACGACGGGCAGCATCATGCTCCAAAACCTCCAACCCCAATCCGCCTACCTGCTCCGCATGCGGAGCCGTTGTGTCGACGGCACGCTCAGCGGCTATTCTGCCACCTGCCAGTTCATCACCGAATGCGCCGGCGGACGGAGCGTGGTGGCCGTAGGCGACACCTCCGCACATGCTAGCACAAGCAGCAGCACACCCAACTACACACGCTATTCCTACTACTCCTTCTCCCAGCAGCTCTTCATGAAAAACGAAATTGGCACCGCCGGCATCATCGACACCCTGCGCTTCCAGCTCGCCTCCGGTCTCGACGCCACCCGCCACCTCAAAATCTATATGGGCACCACCGACCGCACCAGCTACAGCGCCGGCAACGACGTGATCCTCCTCGACGGCCAGCAGCTTGTCTACGACACACTGGTAAACTTCGTCGGGGCCGACGGATGGTTGACCATACCCCTGCAGCGCGGCTACGACTACGACGGCCTCGACAACCTCGTGCTCTCCGTGGTCGACAGCTCCCCGTCCTATTACTATTACAATGCATCGTCCTACTACGTGGAATCCTCCAACTATACCCGCACACTCTACACCAATGGCTACAACCCCTTTAGCATCGACAACAACACCTACTTCAGCACCACCGCCAGCCGCAACGTGATGCTCTTCAGCATCCTCTGTGGCAACGACGGCTGCGCCCGTCCCCTCCTGTCGGTCTCCGACGTGACAGACTCCTCCGCCATCGTCACCTGCCAGATGGCCGAGGGCGTTGAACTGCAGTACAAGGCCGACGATGGCTTCGACTATCTCCCCCTCCCTCTGCAGGAACAGCAGCCACTGGTCGGTTTGCACCAGAATACGCGCTACACGGTGCGTGCCCGCGCCGTTTGTGGCGAGGGCGACACCTCGCTGTGGCGCACCGTGAGCTTCACCACCGCACCCCGTCGCCAAAGCCGCTACTACGTCTCCGCCCAAGGCGTCGGCAACGGCACCTCCTGGGCCGATGCTGCTGGCAGCCTCCCCTGGACGCTGGATGCCGCTGAAGCATCGCACGCCCTCTATCGCCAGCCTGTGGAGGTATGGGTCGCCCAGGGAGTCTATAGCGGCGGCTTCGTCGTCCGCGAAGGCGTCAACGTCTATGGCGGATTCGTCGGCAACGAGCCGGAAACCTTCAACCTCGCCCAGCGCGACTTCGTGCAAAACGCCACCATCCTCGACGGCGGCGGCACACAGCGTGTGCTCACCCAGCCCGAACGCGACTTCGACACCCCCACCCTCTGGGACGGCTTCACCCTCCGTCAGGGCAACGTCCTCAACAGCGGAAATACTAACGGCGGCGGCGTCTACATGCGCCGTGGCTTGCGCATCAACCACTTCACCATCGAAGACTGCCAGGCTCAAACCGGTGGTGGCATCTATACCGCCAACGGCGCCGTCGTGGAAAACACCATCGTGCGTCGCTGCACCTCCGACTACGAGGGCGGCGGCATCTATGCCCAATACAGCCGCCTCACAGCCATCGAGGCATCCGACTGCCGTGTGCGCTACTCCAACTCCGGCTCCGGCATCTATGCTGAAGGCGACACCGTCATCGGCGGCCGCTTCGTCCGCGACTCGGGCTACTCCTCACCGGTCGTCGCCCGCAACTCCTGGTTCGAAAGCTGCCTCGTGGCCGACAACATCGCCACCACCGGCGCCGCCGTATCCATCTACCGCTCCACCCTCATGGGCTGCGATGTGGTGCGAAATACCGTCACCGGCAGCGGCACCGTCGCCGGACTGAGCCAGCAGAACTCCTACAACAGCAATAACACCGTCCTTGGCACCATCGTGTGGGGCAACCGCCTCCTCTCCAACCCCACAGCCCCGCAGTCCGACGTTGACTCCATGCGCTACAGCGCTGTTCAGGGTGGCTATGTGGGCACCGGTAACCTCGACCTGGCGTCGGACAATGATGGCAGCGACCCGTCGTTGCTGTACCCGCTCTTTGCCTCCCCCGACGACGGCGACTACCGTCTGCTGCCCGAATCCCCCTGCGTCGATGCCGGTAGCGATGCCATTGCGACCTTGTGGGACACCGATGTCGCCGGCAACCCCCGCCGCTATGGCGACCAGATCGATATCGGATGCTTCGAGAACGACGGCACTCAGCTGTGTGTCTATCCCTCCAACCTTTCGGCCCAGGCCAGCAGCGACGCTGCCGTCGTCAGCTGGACACGCCCCCGTGGCGCCATCGCCGTGCGCCTGCAGTACCGCGCCGACAGCAACAACGAGTGGACCCTCATCGACCAGCTGGAAGGCACCAGTTACATGTTGGAAGGCCTCTCCCCCCAGTCCCTCTACCACTACCGTATGCAGGCCCTTTGCGACACTTCCTCCTCCAGCACCTGGTCCCCCACCAAAACCTTCGTCACCGAATGCGCCGACGGCGCCTCGCTGATTGTCGTCGGTGACAGCGCCGCCCTCTCCGCCACCCTCTCCCATCTGCCACTGAACAACTACTATAACTACAGCTTCTCCCAGCAACTCTTCCTCGCCGGCGAGCTCGGCGGCAGCGGCGTCATCGACACCATCCGCTTCCAGCAGCAAACCGGACGCGACGACAACCGCAAAGTCCGCATCTCCATGGGCCACACCTCCCTGAACACCTTTACCGGCAGCACCGACGCAATTCCCGAAACCCAGACTACGGTCGTCTTCGACGGAACACTCAACCTGTCCATGCAGCCCGACGGATGGCTGACAGTACCCCTGCACGCGCCGTTCGACTACAACGGCACCGACAACCTCGTGCTCACCGTCGTCGACTCCACAGGCACCTACACCTCCAGCATCCAGTTCTACACCGCACCCGCGCAGGGCAACCGCACTCTCTATACCTACACTGACGCTTCCAAAATACAGATAACCACCAACGGCTCCTACTCCACAAGCGACCAACGCAACGTGGTCTCCTTCAACAAATATTGCGGCAACATCGGTTGCCCGCGCCCATTGCTCATGGTGAAGGATGTCACCGATTCCTCGGCTTATCTTGTGTGCCAGACCCCCGTGGACCAGACCGTCGAATTGCAGTACAGGGCTGCTGGCGACGACGAGTACATCCCCTTGCCTGTGGTGCAGAGCCAGGTCTTGGGTCATTTGCGCCAAAACACCGTCTATGAAGTGCGGACCCGTGCCATGTGCAGCTCCGGCGATTCGTCGAGCTGGCGCACATCGGTCTTCACGACGTTGCCCAAGCGACAGAGTCGCTACTATGTGACCACCCAGGGAACCGGCGACGGCTCCTCGTGGACCATGGCCTCCAGCGACCTGAATTGGGTTCTCGCTACAGCCGAGACAAACTATAATATGTATCGTGATCCCGTGGAAGTGTGGGTCGCCAAAGGCACCTACAATGGAGGCTTCACCATCCGCGAGGGTGTGAATGTCTACGGTGGCTTCGCGGGCAACGAACCCGACGACTATGATCTCAGTCAGCGCGATTTCGAAGCGAACGCTAGCGTCCTCGATGGTCAAAATATCGCTACTGTGCTCAACCAGTATGCCGAATTCTCTCGATCCACGGCTCTGTGGGACGGCTTCACCGTGCGGGGTGGCAAGAGTACTGGCTCCGGCGGTGGCGTCATGATGCGTGGCGGCACCACCATCAATAACTTCAAGGTCACCAACTGTATCGCGCAAAATGGTGGTGGCATCTATGCCTATGGTGAGAACATCCAGGCAACTATCACCAACACCATTGTGGCCTGCGACAGCGCCACTTCCTATGGCGGCGGTATCTATGCTGTCAGGACCCGGATGGAGAATGTCCTAGTCCACAACAACAGCGCCCGTAGTGCCGGTGGTGGAATGTATATCGAGTATAACTGCAGGATGACCCAAATGACGGTTGTCAACAACTATGTCCAAACCACCAACAAGAACGAAGCGGGTGCTCACCTGAATTCCACCTACAATAATTACATCTACAACAGTATTTTCTGGGGCAACCGCAATGCGGGCGGTCCGGACCAGGTGGATGTCGGCGTGGTGCGGGCGAGCGCCATCGAGGGGATGACAGGCACGTCGTCGAATGGCAATTATACGCTTAGCAGCATGAATGAGGGCGCCTATGGTCCGCGGTTCGCGATGCCGACGGAGGGTGCGGGACGATCCTATAGCGGAGGCGACTGGCGTCTGCAGGAGGGGTCGATATGCATCAACCGCGGCGAGAATGGCTATGCGGAGTCGACAACCGACCTTGACGGAAACGCCCGTGTGCAGCAGGCCCGTGTGGATATGGGCTGCTACGAGTCTTCTTATGATGGCATCGGGTTGCCGCAGTATGGAAATGTGGTATATGTGAAACCTCAAGCTGCCGGTACTGCCGACGGTACATCCTGGAGCAATGCCATGGACGACATCAACCTGGCGCAGCAGGTGGCTGCCAACAGAGGTATAGCCAACGTGTGGGTTGCAGAAGGTATCTACTACGGCAGTCCGGATGTGAAGAATGGTGCTTTCTTGGTGGTTCCCGCGGTCAGCGTGTATGGCGGATTTGTGGGTGACGAACCCGAGGACTACGACCTCGCCCAGCGCGACATCGAAGGTCACCCCTCCATCCTCGACGGCGGCAATACGCGACGTGTGCTGTATCAGGAGAATAATATCAGCAATTCCAGCCAATATGTGGAATGGAACGGCTTCACACTGCGCAATGGCAATGTGGTGGGCAACAGCAGCTCGACCTACGGCGGCGGCGCCTACCTCAGGTATGGCTCCCGGTTGGTGGGCTGCACCATCACCGCGAACAGGGCCCAGAATGGCGGCGGCGTCTACCTCTCGGGTTCCTACACCACGCAGACTGTTGCAGGCAGGCAGTACCGTAATTTCTCGACACGCCTCGTAAGTTGTAAGATAAGCAACAACAATGCAACAAACAATGGCGGTGGAGTTTATATCAATGCTTCCAGTCTCGTCGGCAACTGCCTCGTGGTCGGCAACACCGCCCAGTCCTACGGCGGCGGCGTCTACAACAGCTCCGGCTACGTTGTGGGTACTACCATCGTTTCCAACACCTCGCAGAACTACTCCAGCGGCGGCTACTATTGCAACAACAGCAGTGGCCGACTGGACAACAGCATCGTGTGGGGCAACAAGAAGGGCTATTATGTCGGCAACATGGGCGGCAACAGCAAATACGGTCTTAATGCCATCGAGGGTGGTATCGCTGACAGTCTCAAGATTATCAACCTCGAGTCCTCGAACGACGGCACCGATATGAGCAAGTTCTATGTCCGCTTTGTCGACCCCCAGCACGGCGACTATACGCTGCATATCACTTCGTCGGCGCTCAACTATGGCGACAGCCTGCAGCTCTACTATCTTCCTGCCACCGACCTCGCCGGCAACCCGCGTGTGATGGGTGGTGCGTTGGATCTGGGCGCCTATGAGTCCGATGCAGGCACTTCGTGCCCCTCTGTCGTCGGCCTTGCTGCAAGCAATGTAACCAGTTCTTCTGCAACGCTCTCCTGGATGCCTATGGGCGAGGAGACTCGCTGGAGCCTGAAGCTCCAGCAGGAGGAGGGCGGTTTGGATTCTGTTTTCGATGCGACGGATACGGTGGTGGTGCTGGATGGCCTGCAGCTGAATCGCACCTATACGGTCTATGTGCGTGCGATGTGCGACAGCGGCGGAGTGAGCCTCTATTCCATACCGCTGACGTTTACGACGCAATGCGACGAGACACTCCTCACACCATTGGATGAGTTTGCGTCTATGCTGCCTGAAAACAACTATGTGGCTTATAGCAACAAGCTAGACTTTGCATGGACTTCGATGCCCATGGCTACGTCGTACGACTTCTACTTCTGGCGTTCCGACGAGAGCGAGCCGACGACGCCCACGCGCCGCGGACTGATGTCGGCCGGCCTCAGCGACTTCTCCATTCCGAACTATACCCAGAACCACGGGCAGACGTTCAACTGGAAGGTGGTGGTATGGAACGAGTGCATCAGCCGCACGAGCGAAGTGATGACGTTGCAGGAGGCGGATTTACCGGACCTGCATGTCAGCGGATTCACGCTTCCAGAGCGGATGGCCGCCGGCCAGACGGTCACGATAGAATGGACGGTGGTGAACGACGGCGCGGGAAGTACCCCCCCGGGTGCCGCATGGAGCGACTACATTTGGCTGACAGGCCACAATGGCGTCGGTGGCGGATTCCTGTATGAGGTCGACGAGCAGTTGTTGGCGACGGTGCCCAACCTGAGGGCGCTGGGCCCCGGCGAGAGCTATACCAACAGCGTCGAGGTGCAGCTGCCGCAGGACTACGTCGGCGGTTACTACATCTTCGTCTTCGCCGACCAGTATTCGGCCAACAATATCGACTACAGCCCCACTGGCGACACTGTGATGGCTCTGCCTTACACGCCTAGTGCCACGGGTTCGCCCTATCCCTACCTGCGTTCGCAGGGCACAAGCTATCCAGGCAATTTCATCTACAGCCAGATGGCCGAAACGGTGGAAACGGACAATTTCTTCTACATCCAGAAGACGATTCTTCCTCCGCCGACACCCAATTTGCATGTAACGGCCGTAACTCATCCGCTGAATGCCTATTCCGGCGAGAGCATCGCCATCCAGTGGCAAGTGACGAATGAGGGCGATGCCGCGGCAATGACGGGCTGGACCGATGCTGTCTACATCACGCCCGATACGGTGCTCGACTACAGCACAGCCATCCTGATGGGGACCTACAGGCATGACGGTACGCTGGCTGTGGGGGGATCCTATACCGGTTCGGTCGACGGTGTGCTGCCGCTCCAGCTGGGCGGTGTCTACCACGTGTTTGTCGTCACCGACATCCAGGATGCTGTCTACGAAAACATCTACGAGGCCGATAACGAGGTGGCTAGCGATCAGACGATGAATATTATCATGTCGCCGCCGGCCGACCTGCAGGTCGTCGCCGTTGCTCTCGACAGCACGGCTCCGTCGACACTGTCGGCGGGTGCTACGTATGAGGTTGCCTACAGGGTGCAGAACGTGGGTGCCCGCGCTGTGGAGTCCACCCATTGGCGCGATGTGGCCTACCTGACGGAGCAGAGCACCTTCGACCGTGCGTCGGCACGCCGCGTCGGCAGCCGCTACAACTACAACCGCAACCTCGGTATCAATGAGGAATACACCGAGAAGATGAATATCACGCTGCCCGACAGCATCAACGGTACCCGCTACCTCTTCGTGGTGGCTGATGTCGACGATGAGGTCTTTGAATACACCTACGAGGACAATAATGTGGGCGGTGCGGAGGAACCTCTCCAGATTGCTCTGCCCGACCTGCAGGTGGTGTGGATGAATGCCCCCCCAACAGTGGTGGCCAATCAACCGGTCTCCTTGGTCTGGCGCGTAATCAATGCGGGACAGGGCGATGTCTCCAACCGCAGGGTGCGCAACGGATTGGTCTTCTCCAATCAGACTTTGGTGTCGCACGACGTGGCGCTGAACCTCGCTGCAGGTGAGTATGTCGAGTACACCGATTCTTTGATGCTTCCCTGCAGTGCCTCCGACGAGCTTACGTTGTACGCCAAGGCCGATATGAACAATGTCATGTACGAAACCGACGAGAACAACAGCGCCGGACTTACGGTGTCTGTCCTGAGTCCCGATCTCACCGTCAGCAGCATCTCCGTGCCCGACACGCTCTGGAGTGGCACAACGGCAACGGTCTCGTGGACACTCTCCAACAGCGGACAGGCTGCGGTGGACGCTGTGGTGACTGATTGCTTCTATCTGGGCAACGCCATTGGATACAACGCCGCCGACAGTATCGGACGTTTTGTCCGTCAGGTGACGTTGCAGCCCGGAGAGTCTGTTGTCGAATCGTTCGAGGTGTCTCTCCCCAACGGGGTGCAGGGACAATTCTATGTGCACCAGGTTGTCAATGCCGACGCGAGCGTTTGCGAAGGCCTCAACGCTGCCTCCAACCATGCCGTCTCCGCACAGTGCGACGTGATGTTGTCGCCCTATCCCGACCTGACGGTGACCGACCTGGAGATTCCCACGGCGCTGAATATCGGTGAGGTGTTCACGCTGGACTACAGTGTGTCCAACCAGGGCACCGGCGACCTCGCTGGCCGGACAGTGACCACTCAGTTCTATATCTCGCACTACAATGTCTTTAGCAAGAGCACGTCCACCCTGATGGGCGATGACAGCCGTCCGATGACTGTCGCCGTGGGTGGACAGGCCAGCTACAGCACGTCGTTGCGTGTTCCTACGACCATCACGGCTGGCAACTACTACATTTATGCTGTGGTGGACGCCACGGATGTCGTCTATGAGTACACCTATGAAAACAACAACACTACCCGCAGTTCGCAGCTCCAGGTCAACGTCTATCCGCTCGACATGGCTGTTACTGCCATCGGCGGCGTGGATGTGCTCGACTGGAATGGCTCCTACACTGCCAACGTGACAGTGTCGAACCTCTCCCAGGTGCCTTCGTTGGCCAATTACTGGTACACCAGAGTCTTCCTCTCGCAGGACGATGTGCTGCAGAGCACCGACCTGCAGTTGGGCAATGTGGTGCGCCACGAGGTGCTGGAGGGCGACAGCAGTTATACGGTCAATGTCGCTTTCAAGATGCCGTACGGCTACACTTCGCCGGCCTATCTGATAGCGCTTGCCGACCCCGACGGCAATAATCCCGACATCAACACCTCCAACAATATCCTTATCCAGTCGGTGACGGTCAACAGCGTTCCCACGGCCGACCTGGCGGTGACCGACGCCCGGGTGCTCGACGGGACTGTCTACAGCGGACAGCCCGCCCGCATCGCCTACACCGTCACCAACGTCAGCGAACAGCCAATCACCGCTTCCACCTGGACCGACAAGGTCTTCCTCTCCGCAAACAACGTCTTCGAAGCCTCTGATGTCGAAGTGGGCACGTCCACCAAGCACAACATGTCGCTGGCGGCAGGTGCTTCCTATACTGACACGGCTACCTTCCGCGTGCCGCTGCCGCAGAACGGGACGGTGTACCTCATCGTCCGCACCAACAATGCGGCCAGTTTCTATGAGAGCAATACCGACAACAACACCTCCTCGGTGGAGTGCAGTGTCACCCTGCCGCAACCCGGCGACCTTGTTGTGGATAATATCCTTGTCGGTGGCGATGTTCAGTCGGGCGACACCCTGTCGGTATCCTGGCGTGTGAAGAATATCGGCTCCAATACCCTCTCCGGTAACGGCCTGCGCAGCCTGGTCTATCTTTCTGCCAACACCGTGTTCGATGCCGACGACCGTCTGTTGGGCGGTGTGAGCAACGACAATGTAAATATCATTCCCGGTGGCGATGTGGAGCAACAACTTGCCTCCCGCATCGCCGGATTGCCCGAGGGTGATTACTATGTGATTGTCAAGACCGACGTGGGCAACATGTTCAACGAGGTGGACGACAACAACAATACCGCCTGCTCTACCTATCCCTTCACGCTCACCATACGCCAGCTGCCCTTCAATACGCCGTTGGCCGATGTTCTCTTTAACAATGTGGTGAACGACTACAAACTGGTTGTCGATACCAATGTCGACCAGACCGTCCGCGTCTACCTCCGGTCGGACGACACGGCCAGCGGGGCGGCGAACATGCTCTATGCATCGCATAACAACATCAGCAATGCGTCGAGCTACGACATCGCCTCCGACGGGCAGTATGTCCACAATCCCGAACTCTACATCCCCGCCACCGAGGCAGGCTACTATGGCATCAACCTGCAGGGCTCCACGCCTACGGCAGCAAACCAGAATGTCACCATCCAGGCCGACATCCTGCCTTTCGAACTGCGCGATGTCGCCCCAAATCAGGGTGGCAACACCGGCCGTGTAACGGTAATGCTCACCGGCTCGCGGTTCAGTGCCGACATGCAGGTGACGCTCTCCAATGCCCAGGGCACGACCATCCAACCCGAGTCTCTCAAGTACGACAGCTACTACAAGGCTTTTGCCACCTTCGATCTGACGGGCGAGACTGTGGGCATGTACGACGTCTCTGTCGTGAAGCCGGGTGCTGAGACCTCGACGTTGCACGATGCCTTCCGCATTGTGGACGGCACTCCCGAAAATCTCTACACCAACATCATCTTCCCCCAGTCGCCGCGACCCAACCGCACGGTGGTGGCCATGCTCGAATATGGCAATGCCGGCAATACCGACATCGTGAATCCCGTTGTCGTCGTGAACAGCGTGGCTTCTACACCCGTTGCGCTGACACCAGGTGACTTATCCCTTGGCGAGACATCGGTCCGTGTGCCGCTGCAAGTGGATGGCGAGCCCGCTGGGGTGCTGCGTCCCGGCACGACGGGTTATGTCAACGTCTATATCAGCACAGTCGACAATCTGACGTTCACCGTCTCGCGCGAGGAACCGCAACCCACTGTCCACTACCCGGTCTCCACAACCTATACCTACTCTGAGATTGTGGCTGTCGCCGAGAGTGCTGAAGGTTGCCTTGTCGGCAACGACGGCGTTGTGTCGGTACACTTGCCGGAAGGTGTCGACAGCAACGATTATCTCTACCGGTGGACCACGGTCGACGGCCTGTTGGTGGGCACCACGCGCACCGTCACTGGTTTGGCCGCTGGTGGCTACCGCGTGCGCATGCTCTCGGTGGCCGACACCCATAGGGTTGCCTACGAAGACTATGTCGTCGTGGACAAAATCGATACCTGCAATTCTTTACGCGTGCATATCGGTAGCGTCTGCTACTCCGGTGTCTGCGTCATCCCCTCGGTCGAAAGCTACGCTACGGCTCTCGGCGGCACGCCGCCCTACTCCTACAGCTGGACCCACCGTCGACACACCGTCACCGGCTCGGGACGCTACGTGCTGAGCTGCCGCGTCGTCGACGCCGCAGGCCGCGTGGCCTACGGCAAGCAGGAACTCTACCTGAAGGGGATGGAATGCTCGCAAGACCCGAACGAAATCAAGGGCCCCGAGGGCTACGATGAGCAGTTGCGCTTCGTGGCCGCCTCCGAAAAAATGAACTACACCATTGGCTTCGAAAATGACCCCGACTTCGCCACTGCCCCCGCCACACGCGTGTCTATCACCTATCCTGTGCCCCAGGGTCAGAATATTGTCAGTTTCCGCCTGTCCGACTTCGGCTTCGGCGAGCACGTCTTCTCTGTGCCCGCAGGCGCCACCACCTATTCCAAGCGCCTCGACATGAGCGCTTCGTTGGGCGTCTGGGTGGATGTCACCGCCGGTATCGACATGGTGAACAACCAGCTCTTCTGGATATTCCAAAGCATCGACCCCGCCACGGGCTTCGAACCCGCCAGCTCGCAGATGGGCTTCCTGCCCGTCAACGATTCGCTGGGCAGCGGCGAGGGCTACGTCAGCTTCCTCATCTCCCCCAGTGCGGGACGCCACACGGGCGACACCGTGGCCGTGGACGCCACCATCGTCTTCGACGACAATGCACCCATCGCCACCAACCGATGGAAGAACACCTTCGACGCCGAAGCTCCTTCGTCGACGTTGCAGGCCGTCACGTCCGACTCTGGTATGTGCCTCTTCTCCTTCGCCGCAGCTGACGAGCAGGGCGGTTCGGGAGTCGACCATGTCGAACTCTATGTCTCGCAGAACGAAGGCAGCTACGAGTACTACGCCTCCGCTCCTGCCGACAGCACCCTGCGCTTCCCCCTGGTCGACGGCATCCTCTACCGCTTCGCCTCCGTGGCGGTCGACCACGTGGGCAACCGCGAGCCGCTGAAGTCCTCTCCCGACACGGTCATCAACAACAACACAGCCCCGACCGATATCCTCCTCACTGCCTCCAGCTTCCGCGAAAACGCTTCGGTCTCCACCGTCATCGGTCGTCTCACCACCATCGACAACGACATCACCCTGCCGTTCTCCTACGAGCTGGTGGATGGCGACGGCGATGCCGACAACGCTCTGTTCTCCATCGTCGACGGTCGTCTGGTTACCGGTGGCCGCTACAACTGCGACGGCCGCAGCCAGTACTCCGTCCGCGTGCGCACCACCGACATCACGGGCCTCTCCTTCGAGAAGAGCTTCGTCCTCAACAAGATTCAGGAGAACTTCGCTGCTTCCACCTCGCTCAGCGAGGCCATCTGCGAGGGCGATAGCTACACCTTCGGATCGCGTGTGCTGACCACACAGGACACCTATGTCGACTCGTTGCACACTGTCATGGGCTGCGACTCCATCGTTACACTCGCCCTCCAGGTGAATCCCGTTTACCACCATGTCGACACCCAGGTGGCATGCGACAGCTTCACTTGGCAGGACAGCGTCACCTATGTCGCTTCTACCACCACACCGATGCGTACTCTCACCACTGTCCAAGGCTGCGACAGCACCGTAACGCTGCACCTGACGGTGAACCGCAGCAACGCCGCCATCGAGACGCAGACCGCCTGCGATAGCTACCAGTGGCACGGCACCCTCTACACCTCCAGCACCGACGCTCCTACCTATGTCACCACCAACGCCGCGGGCTGCGACAGCACCACCACGCTGCACCTGACGGTGAACCACAGCACCACGGCCGACACCATGGCCACCGCCTGCGACGCCTTCACATGGCACGGTACCGTCTACACCGCCAGCACCGACGCTCCTACCTATGTCACCACCAACGTCGCTGGTTGCGACAGCACCGTAACGCTGCACCTGACGGTGAACCATAGCAACGCTGCCATCGAGACGCAGACCGCCTGCGACAGCTACGAGTGGCACGGCACCCTCTACACCGCCAGCACCGACGCGGCTACCTACGTCACCACCAACGCCGCTGGTTGCGACAGCACCGTAACGCTGCACCTGACGGTGAACTATAGCAACACTGCCATCGAGACGCAGACCGCCTGCGACAGCTACGAGTGGCACGGCACAGTCTACACCTCCAGCACCGACACTCCGACTTATGTCACCACCAACGCTGCTGGTTGCGACAGCACCACCACGTTGCACTTGACGGTGAACCACAGCACCACGGGCGACACCGTGGCCACTGCTTGCGACAGTTACGAGTGGCACGGTACTGTCTACACCGCCAGCACCGACGCTCCCACCTATGTCACCACCAACGCCGCGGGCTGCGACAGCACCGTAACGCTGCACCTGACGGTGAACCACAGCACCACGGGCGACACCGTGGCCACTGCTTGCGACAGTTACGAGTGGCACGGTATCGTCTACACCGCCAGCACCGACACGGCTACCTACGTCACCACCAACGCTGCCGGTTGCGACAGCATCGTGACGCTGCACCTGACGGTGAACCATAGCAACGCTGCCATCGAGACGCAGACTGCCTGCGACAGCTACGAGTGGCACGGCACCGTCTACACCGCCAGCACCGACGCTCCCACCAATGTCATCACCAACGCCGCTGGTTGCGACAGCACCACCACGCTGCACCTGACGGTGAACTACAGCAACACTGCCATCGAGACACAGACCGCCTGCGACAGCTACGAGTGGCATGGCACCGTCTACACTGCCAGCACTGACGAGGCCACCTATGTCACTACCAATGTCGCCGGCTGCGACAGCACCACCACGCTGCACCTGACGGTGAACCATAGCACCACGGGCGACACCGTAGCCACCGCCTGCGATAGCTACGAGTGGTATGGTACAGCCTACACCGCCAGCACCGACACGGCCACCTACGTCACTACCAACGCTGTTGGCTGCGACAGCACCACAACTCTGCACCTGACGGTGAACCACAGCACCGTGTCTGACACCATGGCCACCGCTTGCGATAGTTACGAGTGGCACGGTACTGTCTACACCTCCAGCACCGACGCTCCCACCTATGTCACCACCAACGCTGTTGGCTGCGACAGCACCACAACTCTGCACCTGACGGTGAACCACAGCAACGCTGCCATCGAGACACAGACTGCTTGCGACAGCTACGAGTGGCACGGTACCGTCTACACCGCCAGCACCGACGCTCCCACCTATGTCACCACCAACGCTGCCGGTTGCGACAGCACCGTAACGCTGCACCTGACGGTGAACTACAGCAACGCTGCCATCGAGACGCAGACTGCCTGCGACAGCTACGAGTGGCACGGCACCGTCTACACCGCCAGCACCGACACGGCCACCTACGTCACTACCAATGCCGCTGGTTGCGACAGCACCACCACGCTGCACCTGACTGTGAACTACAGCAACGCCGCCATCGAGACACAGACCGCTTGCGACAGCTACGAGTGGCACGGCACCCGCTACACTGCCACTACCGACACGGCCACCTTCGTGACCACCAACGCCGCCGGCTGCGACAGCACCATAACGCTGCATCTGACGGTGAACCACAGTACCACGGCCGACACCATGGCAGTGGCTTGCGACAGCTACGAGTGGCACGGCACCGTCTACACCGCCAGCACCGACGATGCCACCTTCGTGACCACTAACGCTGCTGGTTGCGACAGTACCACCACGTTGCACCTGACGGTGAACTACAGCGCTGAGGTCACCATCGTAGACTCTGCACAGAACAGCTATGTATGGAACGGCGACACCCTCACCGAAAGTGGCACCTACACCTACTCCACTACCACCATCGAAGGCTGCGACAGCACGGTGACCCTCGTCCTCACCATCGAGGCGGTGGGCATCGACGATGTGGCCACGGTCAACGTCTACCTCTATCCCAACCCCACACGCGACTATGTCACCATCGTGGCCGACGAAGTCATCTCTGTCGAGGTCTTCGATGTGGTGGGACGCAAGGTGGCCACCTATGCCAACACCAACCGCATCGACCTCTCCGCTCTCGAATTCGGCAACTACACCCTGCGCATCCGTCATGCGCATGGCACGTCGCTGCGACGGGTCGTCAAGACGAACTAATCCTTTGACAACCCTTATCCGATGCACAGGGTGCCCCACTCGGGGCACCCTGTGTTTGTTTGCTCCGATTGCAGGCGCTTCCCCGAATTCCGCGCCAACACCCCGTCCGTCAAACTCCACGTAGCGGATTGATTTTCACGATGGGAGAACATCGGAAGTGAGTCTATAGGTTTTACTCCCCTTTTACTCCCCTTTTTATCATCCTTTACTCAAATTCTGCCTGGGTATAGGGTAGGTCTAGGGATCGTCCTGTGTCGCTTCGATGTTCTGTAACCCCCTCCGTGGGGAAAAATATAAAAAATTCATCTCAGGTGTTACTTTTTTCGTATTTTTGCATCTAACGTATATAGAAAACCAAACGAGAAAAACATATAGTGATCCGAAAGGAGACAAGACATACAGAATTCGAGCAGATGCTGCGCCGTTCGCGTCGCATCCTGTACAAAGTATGCCTTGCCTTCACCGACCGCCAGCCCGACAACGTCGACGACCTCTACCAGGAAATCGTCTGCAACCTCTGGCGCGGATGGCCGAAATTCCGCGGCGAGAGCGACCCCACCACGTGGGTCTACCGCATAGCCCTCAACACCGCAGGCATGGAACTGCGCAAACGCAAACAGAAAGAGCGATACGAATTCATACCCCTTGACGAGAACCTCACCGACACCCTCGCCGAAGAAACCGACCCGCGACGCGAATACCTCTACAACCTCATCGACCAGTTGCCCGACGACGAAAAGAAACTCCTCTTCCTCCACCTCGACCACCTCTCCTACGCCCAGATCGCCCAAATAGCAGGCACCTCCGAGGCCGCCGTAAAACAGCACCTCTACCGAATCCGGCAAAAGTTAATCCAATTACATAAACAAGAAGATGAATGAAGATATGCACACAATCAAGCAATTAAGCGTTGATGCAATCGAAGAAGACCTCGTTTTTTCCGACCTCCAGTCCCTCTGGGACGAGCAGTCCGCCCGCCTCGAACGCGCCCTTGCCCATGGAGCGCCGGTGTCCCGCCGGCAACAATCTCCATGCCCCCGAGGACGCCGGCGCGCCATGAAGACCCACCCCTCCGCACCCTACCGCCTTCGTATGCTGGCCGTCTATGCCGTCCTCTCCGTGGTGGCCCTCGCCTCCGCCGTCTATTGGGGCATCCTCATCCCTTCCCTCGCCTTCACCACCGCCGCCCTCGTCACCAGCCTTGTCGTCGAGTTCATCTATCTGCTCCTCCTCGCCGAATGCCTCTATTGGACCGTCAGCCTCCTTGTCTTCGACCCCGCCCGTGTCGGTGTCCTCCGCATGTCGCGCTTCATCCGTCGCTCCCACATGCGCCCCCACTATGGCACCTTTCCTGCCGGCAAGCGCAAATCCTCCATGCCCACCCCGACACCCGAGTCCGACGCCTCCGACCTCTTCTCCAACCACGTCCGCTTCCGCGCCCGCCGGGCCGCCGCTGCCTGCATCGCCGCCCTGTTCGCCCTCACCGTCGTCTCCTGCTCAACCACCGGCATCGACGGGAACACCATCAATCAGGACAATCCCGACCGCATCGCCACCGTCGAGAATGTCGCACAAATCATCGACCGTATATGAGCACCCAAAAGCTTATAGACAAACTCACCTCATGGCCTGTGACGCTCACCGTCTGCCTGCTGATTGTCCTTGGCACGCTCACCGTCAAGCTCTGGCCCCGCACCGTCCCCTTCGACCAGTGCAGCGTTGCCTATCAGACCTATGCCAGCCAGCCAGGCATCCGTGCCGCCTTCATCAAGGACTACCGCATCAATGACACCGTCAGGGTCGACGTAACTCTCCTCGAAGCCCAAACCGATTCCGCCTGGACTATGTTACAGACTAATTTCAATGTGCCGATAATTCCCGAAGAATACCGTGAGCTTGTTGCCTGTTCCAACTCCGTTGACTTCTGGCTTGCCTCCAAAGACAACCCAAAAGACCGTACAGACACCATCATAAGCCACAACGACATTATTGTCATGTCACGACAAATGCTGACAATATGTATATGCCATATTGAAAACAAACATCAGGCAATTGCAATAATGAATAAAGAAACGCATGATTTAAAAACCTCAAAAACAATCAAAAAATGAGAAAACACGTAATTCCAGTTGCTCTCTTCGCAGTGCTGGCAACGATGGCAGTAAGCTGCCCACATGTGAACAATGCGAATATTTGCCGATATGTATGGGGCAATGCCCACAAAGTTATATGGAGTCGGGATACACTTTGACGTGTGTATATAAAAACGGTGAACGAAGCATGAAAGACAGAATTGTAGACCTCTATAAATCATCATTAAAACAAAAACAATCATGAAGAAAATATCTTTAGTTTTCGTCTTTTGCATTTCGAGTTATATTCTATTTGCACAAAATACCATCACTGGACGTTTGGCTGACGATAGCGGACAGCCGATTGCATTTGCCAACGTGGTGTTGAAAGCCATCGCGACCGATAGCCTTATTACAGGAGCTACCACCGGCGAGGACGGCTCTTTCAGCCTTGCTTGCCAAGAGGGTACCTACAACCTTGTGGCCTCGTATGTGGGTTATGAGCGATTGGCGGTGCGTTGCAGCGCAGGCGACGACCTCGGCATACTGACAATGGAAGCCAAACAACTGGAGGCTGTCACCATCACAGCCAGCCGCACCACCGAAGCGGTAGACCGCTACGTGGTGCTGCCCAAGCCCGAAGAGGTGGAAGCCGCAGGACGCACGTTGGTGCTGCTCGACATGCTGGGTCTGCCAGGCCTAAAGGTGGATGTGGCATTGCAGAGCATCACTGTTGACGGTGGGCTGGCCATCCTGCAGATTAACGGTAAGGAGGTACCCGTGGCACGATTGGCCAACCTCAAGGCAGAACAAATCAAGCGCGTGGAATACAGCAACAATCCCGGTACTCGCTACCTCGACCGTGGCGCATCGGGCATCGTCAACATCATCCTGAAGGAGCGTGAGGACGGCGGCAGCATCGTAGCGAAAGCGGAGTCTGCCTTGACCACAGGTTTTGTCAATGGCTACTTGCTGGGCAGTTACCACAAGGGCAAAAGCGAGTTCGCGCTGGAATACACCTTCGGCTACCGCAACTACGACAGCGTACCCTACGAGCTGGAAGACAGCTACCTCAATCCCGCCCGCACCGTCACCCGCAGCCAGCGCACCAACATGCCTTTCTGGTATATTCAGCACACGCTCAATGCAGAGTACACCTACCAGCACGACGACAGCACGATGTTCGTGGCTTCCGTACAGGACGACTTCTTCACCAAGACACTCGATGCCACAGGGACAATGACCAAAACAGACAACGGCACTACCACCAATCAGTCGATGCAACAACACAACTATTCAACGGAGAATCTACCCAAACTCGACCTCTTCTATACACATAAGATGCCACACGGCCAGAAGGTGGAGCTGAACGTGGTGGGCGAATATGCTACCGACCGCTATGACAACACGCTGACCTATACCAGTGGTACCTATGCCACCTCTATCGATGGCCATGGGTACGCCCTCAGCGGCGAGGGCGTATATAGTGTGCAGCTCGGTTCGACCGAACTGAGAACCGGCCTCCAATACCAGCACAACTTCACCGAAAACGAGTATACCCTCTATGGCGTCAAAACCGCCATGACCAAAGACAATGCCTACCTCTACGCCGAGGTGCAAGGTATGCTTGGTCAGAAGGTAGGCTACTCTATCGGTACGGGAGCCAAACTGCTCAACGTCACCGACGGTACCAGTGACCAGCATTACATAAGGAACCTCAGTACCGCACGCCTGCAATGGCGCATCAGCCCCCAGTGGTCGCTCACAGCCTCGTCGCAGTTCACGCCAACCTTACCGTCGCTTTCTGCACTCTCGTCCGTATTCCAGCAGACCGACGACGTGGAGGGCCGGCAGGGCAATCCCGACCTCAAGCCCAGCGAATTGCTCTCCAACCAGCTGATGTTGCGTTACGTCCACCCCAAAGGATGGTATGCTGTTGCAACTGCGGGGGCAATGCACCACTTCCACCCCATCGTTTCCACCTACGCCTACGACCCCTCACGCGACCTCTTCGTCCTTACCTCGCAGAATGCCGACCTATGGCAATGCCTCTATGCAAATGGCCAAGTGGGAGTGCAGGGGCTGTGGAAGTGCCTCAATTTGTCACTCACTGGCATGTTCTTCCACTACAACTCCAAGGGAGTAGACTTCTCTCACACCAGGGACAACTTCACCGCCTCGGCCAATGCCCAGTTCTATTGGAAGAGCCTTGTGGCAGGTGCCAACTTCACGCTTCTGCCTCAGTGGACACTCTACGGCGAGGACTATTCTGTGAGCGAAATGGCGCAGAGCATCTATGTTCAGTACCGCTGGAAGAGACTCACGGCCATGCTGATGTGGCACTGCCCATTCAATCCCCAAGGCTACCGCTACGAGACAGAAGGCCTCAGCGCCGTGCATCCCTACCGGCACATCAACTGGACGGTCAACAACGGCAATATGGTCGTCCTCGGTCTCTCCTGGCAGATGGACTTCGGTCGTCAGTTCAATAAAGGCGAGAAGACTCTACAAAACGGTGGCTACGACAACGGCATGGTAAAATAATCACACAAATGGAAATATCCAGAACACAGCTACGAAGCGAAGAAATACAAGAGATTTTAGGGAAACCGCCTAAAAGTATTGTGCGATGGGGTATAACTGTCATATCCTTTATTATCATTATTCTTTTAGGATTATGTTGTTTCGTCCAGTATCCTGAGACAATTACAGCAGATATTATTATTCGAAATGACAATAATAAAATAAATGGTATAATGACTTTTCCCCCCAACGGAGCTGGTAAGATTGAGATAGGACAAGAGGTTATCATAAAACTATATAATTATCCGTGTCTTGAATATGGGCATATTACTACAACAATCAATGAAGAGACGATGCATCTTGATGCCTATAGCCATGGAGATGCAAAATACAGTCTTAATGTTAATTTCCCAGACACAATATATACAAGTACAGGATATGAGATTATACCCACTGGACCTCCACTGGAGGTCCTCTTCTCCTCACCCTCACCACCGCCGACGGCCGCCAGCACACCGTCCGCCTGCTGAAG
>DGTB01000121.1 GCA_002394185.1 Bacteroidales bacterium UBA4347
GCCTGCTCGTTCTCCTTGCGGAAGTTGATGTAGACCTTGGGCACATCGGTGAGGATGTAGAACTCGTCGGCACCTATCTCGACAGCGCAGAGGGCGCTGGCCAGGTCCTTGTCGATAACAGCCTCGACGCCACGCACATTGTCGCTCTCCTCAACCACAGGGATGCCACCGCCACCAACGGTGACGACGATGTTGCCGGCTGTAGCCAACTGTTTTACAATCTTGATATTGTTGATACGCACGGGCTTGGGGGAAGCCACCACTTTGCGCCAGCCGTTGCCTTTGGGGTCTTCTTTGTATTTGGCACCGGTCTCAGCGGCCAACTGGTCGGCCTGCTCTTTGGTGTAGTAAGGTCCCACAGGCTTGGTGGGGTTCTGGAACATTGGATCCAGGGCATTGACAGCCACCTGGGTCACCAATGTAACCACATCACGCTGTATGTCATTGCGAGCCATCACATTGCGCAGACCCATCTCAATCAGATAGGCGATGCTACCCTGTGTCTCGGCAACGCAGAAATCCATCGGCATGGCCTGCACCCCAACCTGTTTGCCAGCCTCATGCTGAAGCATCACATTACCTACCTGGGGACCATTGCCGTGTCCGATAACCACGTTGTAGTTGCGTTTGAGCAGTGCGCAGAGACTCTCGCAAGTGTTCTCCACGTTCTCAATCTGTTCCTTGTAAGTACCCTTTTGTCCACTGCGGAGGAGGGCATTACCTCCGAAAGCGACAACCGCTAACTTTCTCATTCTTATTCTATATTCTTAATTTTCAATAAAATAATATATTTTCCATTCAAACAGGAAAATGCAAATGTACGAAAAAAAAACGACATAACGAAAACAATTCGTCATTTTCAATGTTTTATTTTAAAAAAGAGACCAGCAAGCAGGTTCAAAGCGACTCGAGGAAAGAGCGGATAAGGGTCAGGAAACGGGGATAGTTGCCTAATCCACACCCATCACAGGTATCGGTGGGACTATGGTAGCCACCGTACGGCCCCCCGAGGGTGTAGATGAAGATAGCCGGGCAAAACTGGCTCAGAAAGTAGTGGTCGCTGTTGGGGGCATTGTCGCGGCGGCCGATTTTGGCCGCATAACCTCGTTCCTCATTGATACGATCCAACATGTCGACGTACGGTTTTGTCGCACAGTCGTTGGCGTTGACCACCATCAGGCCCTCGTCTCCTCCACAAAAGAGGTCGATATTAATCAAAAGTTTGACCTTATTCATTTTGACAAGTGGCATGTCGGCAAAGAAGCCGCTTCCTATCAACCCGGATTCCTCGCCGCCGAAAAAGAGGAAAACGTACGTATAATGGCGATGATCTTGCCCCGAAATCATACGAGCCAGGTCCAACACTGCGGCTGTACCGCTTGCGTTGTCGTGGGCTCCGAAAAAGATGGTATCACCATTCATGCCAAGATGTTCATAATGGGCAGTAAACACTATCATAGAGTCACTTTCGCCAGGTATGTATCCACAGACATTCTGCGAACGATAGCCGGCTTTGACGATGGGTGGCCGCGAGGTGGTATTAGGGAAATAGAAATACTGGTAATAATTCTTGCACAAGGGTTTTACACCCATGGACTTCAACTCGTTGCGCACATAGTTGGCGGCAATGGAGTCTCCCCTATTCTGCATGCCGCGACCGTACATCGAGGGCGCAGTCAGATCGCGAATCACACGCCGAGCATATGCGCTGTCCTGTGCCTGCAGTGCCATTGGCATCAACAGGAAGAAACCTAAAATCCGGGCAAATCTAACCATAACGTGGGAAGCATTAAAATGAAACCTACAACAATAAGCGCAAGGATGAACTTCCACACCCATTTAAGCCATGTGCCATAAGGGATGCGGGCCATGCCGAGCACACCAATGAGCACTCCGCTGGTGGGCGTCAGCATATTGGTGAAGCCGTCGCCGAACTGGAAGGCCAGCACGGTGGTCTGGCGCGAAACATCAATCAGGTCTGCAAACTGCGACATGATGGGCATGGTAAGTGCCGCCTTGGCCGAGCCGCTGGGCATAACGACGTTGAGCAACGTTTGGAAGACATACATGGCGCCCAGAGAAGCGACATCGCCCACCTGTGCCAACGACCGCGTCAATCCATAAAGGATGGTGTCAATAACACGTCCGTCTCGAAGGATAAAGATAATACCGCTGGCCAAACCCACCACCAAAGCTGCCGAGAGGATGTCCTTGCATCCCGCAAGAAAAAGTTTAGCTATATTGTCAGCCCCCTGACGGTCTATAATGCCGGCAATGATACCCATGGCAAGGAAAAGCGCAGAGATTTCCTCGATATACCAACCAAACTTCAACACACCCAATACCAAGACGATAATAGTGATAAAAAAGAGAATGAGAATCAGCGTTTGGCGGACTGAGAGACGACTGTCTTCAGTAGATTGCATACGCGAACGCCAATAATCGTCGAGTTTGTAGACAGGACTGCTCTCCGGCCTGGCTTTGACCTTCCGCGCATACCACAATACAAAGGCGATGCCGATAATTGTCAGTACAACCCAACAGAACAGACGGTATTCAAGGCCCGAAAAAAGAGGCAGGTCGGCAATGCCTTGGGCAATACCGATGGTAAAGGGATTGAGCATAGCTCCAGCAAAACCCACATGCGCAGCCACATAGCACATACACACACCCACAATGGAATCATATCCCATCTGAATGGCCAACGGAATAAACACAACAACGAATGCAATAGTCTCCTCGCTCATGCCGAAGACCGCTCCGAAGAGGCTGAACAACAACATCACCAGCGTGATAATGATGTTTTCAACACCCAGTTTCTTTACCATCTTATACCTGCTTAACCGCTTGACCCATCGCAAAAAAGCCATCACTCCTACATCAATGGCATGGCTGTTGTTCAGAATCCAGAAAGCACCGCCGACCATCAGGATAAAGATAATGATATCGGCCTTGTCGACAAAGCCGTTGAACAAGGCGGAAAATATCTGCCACGTCTGCGGCGCGCGTTCGGTGTAGTGGAACGAATTGTTGACCACCACCTCTCGGGTGGAGCCATTGACATCGACCGTCTCGCGCAGAAACTCTCCTGCCGGCACCACCCACGTAAGCACGGCGGCAAACACAATCAGCGCAAAGACAATGGTGAAAGTATGCGGTATGCGTTTCATTACTATCTTTTTTAGATTGCAAAGATACACCTTTTTCACAAAATAGAAACGATTTTTATTGAAAAAAAAATGAAACAAATATTTTTATTTTATATTTTTTGTATCTTTGCATCATGAAAATAAAACATATCATTACCACAATACTATTATTATTCAGTTCTACATTTGCTGTATCTCAGGAGCTAACGGTTGAATCGTTCTATAAAGACAGCGAGGAACTTTCTGCCGTCAAACACCAAGTGCTCGATGCCAATGAACATCCTTGTGCTTTGGTAATTGTCAACCTGCCTCATTACCAACTCCTATTTGAAGGAGACGTAATCCTTTCCGAATACAAAGGAAACAATGAGTATTGGGTCTACATGCCAGAAGGGTCAACATGGTTGAGGATTAAAAGCCCTGTAGCAAGACCACTTACATTTGAATTCCGCCTGTCGTTAGAGAGTCTTAACACTTATTATCTAAACCTTCAAGCCTCCGGCCTCCCTGACATCTCTGCCACTAACGAAGAATATGTGGCCTCTTTCAAGCAGGACAAATCCTCCGACGATGCTGAAACATATGCCACTTTTGATGAAAACAACAACATGTGTGCGCTTGTAAAAGTGCGCGTCGCTGCTTATGCACAGCTTTTTGAAGGCAATATCATCAAAATACTTCCACGTACAAATGAATACTGGGTATATATGCCCGAAGGGACCAATTCTCTCGAAATCATCAGCACAGTTGCTGCACCTATAACATATAATTTCGACAAATTAAAGAAAGGTCGGACCTACATCATGCAATTATATTTCAAAGATGCAGCATATATACCGACCTCAACATCCGTAAAGGAGACTCCCTCCACAACCTTAACAGCCCCCCAAAAAACAACATTTAACTACACCAATAATACCGGCATTTTTCACGGGCCGCACTTTCTTGGAATTGTTTATTCGAAAGAAGCCTCGAATAATTCTTACGAATACGGAATCAGATATGGTTGGTATGATTTTTTAATAGGATGGTATGTTGAAGGGACCATTGCCTCCTCCATTATTGTCAACGATTACTATGCCGAATATGAAAACAGAACCACCGACAATTCCGGGAATATCCATTTAATTGCAAGCGGAATGTTTGGCGGCAATAAATTCGCCGCCTCCTTTGGCATGGGTGCCGCATTGGGTTTTGGGGAGAACGCCACGGGAGGTTTCATTATTGATGCAGGCCTGTTTTACAAGGGCTACGATAGATACATCCTATCTTTCAACTATAATTACACCCATTATTCTTATGGCTCTGGCCACTACCTGAAGATTGGCATTGGCTACTCGTGGTAAGCCAGCCAGCTGTTGCGGTAGCGGGGATCACTGGAAACGTCCTCGCCGAACCATGACGGAGGCACGAAGGCGTTGGCTGCTTCGGCCGAAGGAAATTCCACTTCGACCAAACGGAGACCTTCGTGCGCACCATGGAAGAGGTCGAGCTCGGCCACCTGTGTGGTGTACAGTCCGTCGGCCTCGCTGCGACGCAGGTCTATGCGGTAACGCGTCTTGCACACCATGTTGCCCTCGCATTTGGCGCGGAGCATCATGTACTTATCCTTTGTAAGTGCAAACTCCTCCTCGCGGTTGACAATGGCCGAGGTGTCGGCGTAGTGCTGTTTCTCTTTGACGGTGAGAATAAAAGCATCGCCCATCCTGCGGACACGCAGGGTGGGCGATGTGCAAAGGTAGCCTTGTTCAATCTCTACATGAGGATAACCATTCAGGTCCTCTGGCAGAGAGACCACAAGGTATTTACGTTCTATCTCCATTTAAAGCTTGGCAAGATAGTCGGTAACATTCTTTTCGATGCGGGCGGCCACATCGGCGCAGTCGTCGGCTTTCTGGAATTTCTCGCCGGTGATGTGCTCGTAGAGCTCAATGTAGCGGTCGCTGATGCTGTTGACAATCTCCTCGGTCATCTCGGGCACCTTCTGCCCTTCCTTGCCCTGGAAACCGTTGTCCATCAGCCACTCGCGAACAAACTCCTTGCTGAGCTGGCGCTGATGCTCACCCTTCTTCAGGCGCTCCTCGTAACCGTCGGCGTAGAAGTAGCGGCTGCTGTCGGGGGTATGGATTTCGTCGATGAGGTAGATCTTGCCATCGCGCTTGCCGAACTCGTACTTGGTGTCGACAAGGATAAGGCCCTTCTCGGCGGCAATCTTGGTGCCACGCTCGAAGAGCTGCAGGGCGTAGCGCTCCAGCTGGTCGTAGTCCTCCTTGCTGACGAGGCCCGTGCGGATGATTTCCTCACGGCTGATGTTCTCGTCGTGACCCTCGTCGGCCTTGGTGGTGGGGGTGACAATGGGTGTGGGGAACTTCTGGTTCTCCACCATGCCCTCGGGCAGCGGCACACCGCAGAGGGTGCGGGCACCAGACTTGTACTCACGCCAGGCGCTGCCAGCCAGGTAGCCGCGGACAATCATCTCCACGCGGAAACCCTCGCATTTCAGGCCCACAGTGACCATCGGGTCGGGGGTGGCAAGCTTCCAGTTGGGCAGGATGTCGGCGGTGGCGTCGAGGAACTTGGCGGCAATCTGGTTCAACACCTGGCCCTTGTAAGGGATGCCTTTCGGCAATACAACGTCGAAGGCCGAGATGCGGTCGCTGACCACCATGGCCATATATTTATCGTCGATGTTATAAACATCGCGCACTTTGCCCACATAGAGGCTTTTCTGTTTCGGGAAATTAAAGTTGGTTTTAACTACTGCTTTCATATATTGTATTGTTTTATTTTCAAAATAAGTGCCATAGCCCATACACACTCTCTACTCCTCCAGCTTCATGGCGAAGAAGGTGAAGTTCACCTTGCCGTAGTTGCGGTGCTGCCAGAAACGGGGATGCTCCTCGAAGCTGTACTCCCGCGGGTGTTCGAGGATGAAGATGCCGTCCTCCGTCAGCACCTCGCGTTCGAAAACGAGGTCGGGCAGCGACGACAGTTCCTCCAGTGCATAGGGCGGGTCGGCAAAGACTATGTCGAACTTGCGGTTGGCCCTCTTCAACAGGTCGAAAACATCCGTGCGCACCACATGCAGGTTGCGCAGGCCGAGGCGGTTGGCCTCGCTCTTGATGTATTCCGTGCAGGCATTGTTGATGTCGACTGCCGTCACCTCTTTCACACCACGCGAAATGAACTCTATCGCCACCGCGCCAGTGCCCGAAAAAAGGTCCATCACCGTGCACTCCTCATAGTCGACGTAGTTGTTGAGGATATTGAAAAGGCTCTCGCGAGCCATGTCGGTGGTGGGGCGCACGGGAAGGTTGGCGGGGGGATTGAGACGGCGGCCTTTGAGGTTTCCAGCAATGATTCTCATAATATCAGCGCGTTGCGGTAGGTGTGTAGGGTTTTGAAGGCGGGGTTGAGGAAGGAGGTATGAAGGCCCGTAAAGAGCGTGGCCTGCGGGAAATAGGGACGCAGCAGCGCAAAGCGCTCTCTCCCCACCTCGCCACACATCAGCAGCTCTGTGCCGTTGTTTTCCAGACCGAAACTCTTCAGCACCTCGATGGTGTGGAACTGAGCCTCGCTGTCCGAGCTGTAGGCCACGGTATTGCCGTAGATATAGCGTCCGTCGCGGAAAGCGGCGAAGTCGATGACGCCCTCGCGCCAGTGCGCCAGCAGCAGCGGATGGTCCTGGCTGCGACGCTCAAGGCCTACGGAGGCCAGCTTCACGTGTTGGTTCATCACCACGAGACCCGGCAGGGCCACCTTGAAGGCCGTCGCAATGGCGTCGGAGGCAGCATAAACCGCCGTAGCCCCCAGCTTCTTGCAGGGCGTGGCCATGATGGTGGTGGCATCGCTGCCGACGAGCTTCAGGTACTGGCGGTGCGCCGAGGGAGAATAGAGTTCGTCCGGCACCCAGGTACTGTGGTCGCTCAGAACGACGAGCTCCATGGCGGCATAGCCCAGGGGCCGTATGCCGACAGAGGCGAAGAAGGCCTTGACGTCGGCCATGGCGACGGTCATCGAGCCGGCGTGTATGCCCTCAGCCTCGCCGAAGGTCAGCAGGACGCCCGAGAGGCTCACTTCCGAAAAAGAAAATCCATTTGACCGAAGGCAAATGGATAATCTCTTTTCGCTGGAAGCCGTCTCTTTCTCGGTAACAATGAGAGTCTTGCAGCGATACATATTGTTTTAATTATTCAAAGTTACCATCGGTGATAGCCTGGGTCGTGTCGCCCACCTTCCAACCGGCGTAGCGGTCCTTGACCTCGTGGATTTCGGCAATCTTGTTCACCACCAGCTGCTCGTCCATGTCGCTCAGCAGCACCTCGTGGGGCACCTGGCAGAGGAACACAGGGACCATGAAGCCACTCTTCTCAATCTTAGTGGCATACAGCTCGAACTCGTTCTTCTCACCCTTGGGATAGGGCACATAGCGCAGGTTCAGGATCTCCTCGTCGGTCAGCTGGCGCTTGTGGCCGTTGGCGTCGATGATGGGCAGCTTGCCGTCATCGCGCAGCTTGGCGATGGGGTTCACCAGCACCTCCTGGCGCGAGATGTAGCCCTTCTTCACAGCCTCGAGCTCGGGCACCTCGTTGATGTCGACATCGGCGGGGATGGCGCTGTGGTTGATCACCTTGCTCACCACACGCATGCTGTCCTCGTTCATCAGGCGGTTGAAGAGGGTGTCGAAACTGCCGCAGTAGGTACCGTAGGTCAGCTTGTAGGCCTCCTCCAAGGTACGGATCGATTTCAGTTTCTCGGCGCAGGCATCGCGACGCTTGGTGTACTCGTTGTCGAAACGCATGGGCTTCTGGATGCTGTTGTAGAGCATGTAGGCCAGGGCGACGATAGCCAGCCCAAGCACAATCTGAATGATAGTTTTACCTTTCATCTGTATTTTTATTTTTCGTTTTTTATTCTATTCATTCCGCTGAGTCACAACCTGCTGCACCGACAACGGCAACCCGTATGGCCCACGCGTTTCGGATGCAAAGATACACATTTATTTTCAATCTGCACCAAATATGTTCCTGCGGGAAGTGTTTTTTCGATGCGCACCCCGCTTTGGCAGCCACTTTGCGACCAGAGCTTGCGGCCGTCGGCGCTGAAGACGCTGAGGGTGAAAGGTTCGTCGAAGGGAGCTTCGACGACGGGCTGCGTGCCGGCCTGCACGGGGTTGGGAAAGAGCAGCGCGCCGGCATCGGCGGGTTCGATGGCTGCGATGTGCAACAGGTTGGTGTCGACGACGGCCAGCGTGTATTCGCCAAGGCGCAGTCCGCCGACGGTGAAGTAGCCGTCATTGGTGTTCGGGCTGTGGACACGGCTCAGCGCCACCCACGGATGGCCGGGCCCTTGGCGGTAGAGCACGGCGACAGAGTCGAGGGTGGCGACACGGCTGTAGAAACCACGGTCGAGGTAGGGGAAGGAGCTGTTTTCGTAGCCGTCGCGCACGTAGTGGAGGTGCCCTGTGGAGCCCTCGGGCAGCTGCTGCGGGCCGCGGATGATCCAGTAGCGGTTGGCGGTGCGCAGCACGCCGGTCACGGTGTCGATGTCCCACGGGTGCCCCCAATGGTGCTCGACGGCGACGGATGTCCCTTCAGGCATGGCGGCGGCAAGGGTGATGCGCAGGTGGCAGTCGCGATGGGTGGTCTGCCCGGCTCGCGTGGCGTCGATGACGGCAAGTGTGGCGGCATCAGAGAGCTCCATGTCGCGGTCAAGGACGCAGAAGGCGGGGTCGTCGAAGGGCAGGTCCATATTCAGCGCCGTGTCGCTGCCGCTGAAGGCTATCCATTGTTTATGCTGCTGTCCGCTACGGGAGAAAATGGTGACGGGCACGCGGTTGGACCGCACTGTGGCATCGGTGGCCACGCTTTGCTGGCGCAGGGTGATGCGGGGGCGGTGGGGAGTGTCGTCGTTGTTGTCCATATCCACGCGATAGTCCACAAAACCAGGGCTGAAGACGTGGAAGTCGAAGAAATCCGTCAGGTCCACACCCGAGTAGAGGCTCAGCGAGTCGCGCAGCTGGTAGGCGTCGATGTTGCCGAAGGCTTTGCTGTCCATCAGCCTGCGCAGCGAGGCGTAGAAGAGTTCCTCGCCCAGGTAGCCGCGCAGTGAGTGCCACACCATCCAGCCTTTGTCGTAGGTGGTCGAGCCATAGGTGTAGTCGTGCGCCATGCCGCTCAGCGAGCGGTAGCCGTTGTCGGTGACGTGGGTGGCGCGGATGACGGCTTCGAGGTTGGTCTGGTAGTAGGCGTCCGAGGCCGCGCGGCCCGAGACGGCCTCCATCGCCACCTCGCTGCAGAACGACGCGCCGCCCTCGTTGATCCACATATCGCCCTCGTCGGCACAGGTGACCAGGTTGCCAAACCACGCGTGCCCCAGCTCATGGGCTATGGTGCTCTGCCCCATTTCCGACATTGACTCCATCGCCTGGTGCGCCAGCGCGATGTTGTTCACGTGCTCCATCGAGCCGTAGGTGGTGGCTATGTAGCCTATGCGCCCCCAGCGGTAGGGGCCGAAGCAGCGTTCGTACATCGGCACCACCGAGTCGAGTTGCTCGAAGACCCGGCGCACCGTGTTGCTGTTCTGCGACGTGTAGCCGTAGGTGACGGGGTAGCCGGCCACGGTGTCGGCAATGCGGTGCCACGCGGCCTGGCTGATGCCGACAAGGTAGGTGCACACCGGCAGGCCTATGCGCCAGACGCTGTGCTCGGTGTTGTCGGCGGCGGTGTCGCGGCTCTGCAGCAGGCCGCTGCATTCGGCCGTCCATCCCGCCTTGGCGCGGATGCGCAGGGTGTAGGTGGCCTTGTCGGTGAAGTTGTCGCGGCAGGGCATGATGGCGCGGCCCAGGACGTGAGGCGTGGCGTTGAAGCCCACGCCCAGGTTGTAGTGCAGGTTGTTGTCGAGGTGGAACCCTCCGAAACCGCGTTCCTCCACGTACCCCGAGCCGTGGTAGCAGACGCGCACGGTGAAGGTGTCGCCGGCGGCGATGCCGGCCGTCGGAATGGCGCGCAGGTCAGGCGTGCCGATGCGGGTGCCATTGACCCAGAGGGAATCCGCGCTGCCTATGAGGTCGAGCGATATGGAGTCGCAGCCCCTCAGCAGCTGCGCCGTGAGGGTGGCCTCGCCGTGGAAGGGCGTGCCCTGGCTGAGGTCGAGGGCGATGTCGTAGTCGAGCACGTCGACCGAGTCGGTCGCCGCCGTCTGCGCCGTCAGGCCGCCAAGGGGCATCAGCAGCACGGCTATCAGGTATGTGAGTCTTTTCATGGGTCTGTTCTTTGGTTGTTCTTTACTATAATTGTATTCCGGATGGCGGGATTTGCCGTTTCTCCCCCCACGGGCACCCCGCTGCCACCCCGCCTCCCGTCCGTCGTGGGTCCGTTTTTTATCGGACCATCCCCGGACCATCCTCGGACCA
>DGTB01000020.1 GCA_002394185.1 Bacteroidales bacterium UBA4347
CGCCATACCATGCCTGCACGATGGCATTGCAGTTCTGACTTTCTGGAACGAGTGCAATGGCACTACCCGAGCAGTTGACAAAGACAACGCGCTTGCCCATCTGGTGCAGACGAGCCATCATGTCGCGCTGCACTTGTGGCAACTCGATGCTGGTGCGGTCGCCTCCCTTGAAACCTGGGGCGTTCACCTTCATTTCTTCGCCTTCGAGACGTGGCGAGATGCCTCCCACGAACACTATTACATCGGCATCGGCACACTGCTGGAGTGTCTGCTCAATGCTGGCATCGCCAACGTGGTAGATGTCGATTTCGATGAGGGCAAGTCCTGTGGTCTGTGTGTAGTCGATTTGCACAGGATAGTCCCTGCCAGCCTCCACCTTCAGGTCGTAGGTGTATTTGCGAGGACCGTGATTGTTCCATCGGTTGACGAGGGTGTCGCCATCGAAAATGACGCAAGCGTGTTCCTCAAAGTTCACGTCGAGTGTGATGGTTTCGGTCTTGTCGGCATGGAAGGTGCCTTGATAGCACGCACTGAAATGCTCCAGGTTCACACCTTGTGCAAAGGCTGTGTTGCCACCATTCACCAAGGCAATCGGTGCCGTCATTCTCACTTCCGCTGCTGGTGTGCCTTCGGGCTTCTCGGTGTTCCAATACGTTGCCTTCATGCCCTGAGAACCATCAGCCTGGCGAATGCGATTGAAACGACCTTCGAGAACGGTGTTTCGCACATAGCCACAGCCAGCCACGAACTTCACGTCCTGCGACTTCTGCTGAATGCCTTGCAGGATAGAGACGGTGGATGTAGGCGTTCCGTTGTAGTTACCCCAGAGCATGGTGGAATCAGCTGCATTGGGTCCCATCACCACAATCTTCTGCCCCGACTTCTGAAGCGGAAGCACACCGTCGTTCTGCAAGAGCACCATCGTTTCGCGTGCCATGTCGAGTGCCAACTGCTTGTGTTCCTTCGAAGCGATGACAGAAGGGGAGATTTTGGTCCACTCCACTTGGTCGGCTGGGTCGAAATCGCCCAGTTCGAAACGCGCTTGAAGCAAACGACGCACACTCACGTTGATTTGCTCTTCACTAATCAGTCCAGCACGAACGGCATCGGGCAGAAAGCGATAGTCGCTACCACACTCCACATCGGTGCCGCTGATGACAGCCTTGGCTGAAGCCTCATCGCGCGTACTGACCACTTCGTGACAGCCAGGTTTCCAGAAGTCGCTGATGGCTCCGCAGTCACTCACCACCAGTCCCTTGAATCCCCACTCATCGCGGAGAATCTGCTGAAGCAGACGGTTGCTGCCACAGCAAGGGTCACCATCCCAACGCTGATAAGCACACATCACTTCTGCCACTTGTCCTTCCTGCACAAGCGACTTGAAGGCTGGCAGATAGGTTTCGTAGAGGTCGCGAGGAGAGAGGTCGGTGACATTGAACTGATGGCGGTTCCATTCAGGTCCGCTATGAATGGCAAAGTGCTTGGCACAGGCAAGGAGTTTGCGATACTTGCTGTCGGAAGGTCCTTGGAGTCCGCGCACCACAGCCAATCCCATGCGAGAAGTGAGATAAGGGTCTTCACCGTAGGTTTCCTGTCCACGTCCCCAACGCGGGTCGCGGAAGATGTTGATATTCGGTGTGAAGAAGGTGAGGCCTGTGTAGTCGCCGGTGCCGCCGGTGTCCTGCGCGGCGCGGTACTTGTGGCGTGCCTCGGCGGCCACGTCGGCAAAGACATTCTGCACCCACCAGGGACGGAACGTCGCCGCCATGGCGATGGGCATGGGGTACACCCGGGCCAACCCCGCGCGACCCACGCCGTGCAGTGCCTCGTTCCACCAGCTGTAGGCCGGCAGGCCCACCCGCGGAATGGCGGGGTTCTGGTGCACCATGAGGCTCAGCTTCTCGTCGAGGGTTAGGTGCTGCACGAGCCATTCCACCCTCGCATCGAGGCTCAGGGTGGTGTCCTGCCACGGGAAAGTCTGCGCCGAAACGGGACGGAACGATGTCAGTATCAGTATTGTTGCTATGTAGAGGAATCTTCTTTTCATACTGCAAAAATAGCAAAAATTTCAAAATTGAAAAAATCTTTGTCGAAGGCCGAATTTTGCCCCTATACAACCTGTTATAAATCAGCATAAAAGAGGTATCAACTCCTACTCAACTCCTACCCATCTCCTACCCACCTCCTACCTATCCCCTACGACGGTAGGAGATGATAGGGTGTTGGCAGGTGGATGGGTGGCTGGTGATCGGTTTTGGCTCCGGCAAGGGTGGGGGGCGGGCGTGTGTCCGTGAGGCGTTGCAGACTGGGGGAGGGGAGGGTTGCAAGCAAAAAAAATGGACGAATTTATAATACACTCGCGAAGTATCATTTTTTTTTCGTATTTTTGCACGGCGAACCCAAGGTGTCTAACACCATATAACATACTATGACTGTGAGCAAACGGACTATTTTCACCAGCCGCATGAAGATGGCAGACATGATAGCGTCGAACTACGACCTTATCCTGATGCTGCCGCGTTTCGGCATTCCCCTGGGCTTCGGCGAGAAAAGCGTGAAGGAGGTCTGCCGCGAGCGCGGTGTGGACGAGAATTTCTTTCTGACGGTGTGCAACATATACAGCTTCGACGACTACCGCCCCGACGACGAGGAGGTGGCCGCCATCGACCACCGCCTGGTGGTGGAGCATCTGCAGGCCAGCCACCGCTACTACATCGAGGAGCGCCTGCCCCACATGCAGCACCACCTCGACCATGTGGCCGAGAGCGCCGGCGACCAGTCGTCGGCCGTGCTGAAGAAATACTTCGCCGACTACTGCCGCGAGGTGCGCGACCACGTGCGCCGCGAGGAACGCAACCTCATCTCCATGCTCGACACCCTCTCCGACGGCGAACCCCTCAGCAAGGCCGTCACCGACCACTACGTGAAGAGCCACGACAACATCAAGGACAAGCTCTCCGACCTCACGCAGATTATCTACAAGTACATCCCCGGCGAACGCCTCAACGAGGAGATGATGGAGCTCGTGTTCGACATCATGCAGCTCAGCCGCGACCTCGAGAAGCATGCCATGATTGAGGAACTACTGCTCATGCCGCCAGAGGATTACGACCTCAGCGACCGCGAGCAGGAGGTCCTCGTGCTGGTGGCTCAGGGCCTCAGTAGCAAGGAGATTGCCGCCAAGCTCAACATCGCCGTCAATACCGTCAACACCCATCGCAAGAGCATCGCCAAGAAGACCGGCATCAAGTCCGTCGCCGGCCTGGCGGTGTATGCCATGCTGAAAAAATAATTAGGAATTAGGAATTAGAAATCAGAAATTCAAGAAAATGAAGTACTTCAAATACGTACGTATCGTTCTCGCCGCGCTGATGCTTTTCGGCATCACGGCGCTGCTGCTCGACACCACCGACGGCGCCGTGTTGCGCCACTGGCTGGGCTGGATGCCTAAGGTGCAGTTCCTGCCTGCCGTGCTGGCGCTCAACGTGGTGATGGTCGTGACCATCCTGCTGGTGACCCTCCTCATCGGCCGCCTCTATTGTTCCATCGTCTGCCCCATGGGCATCTTCCAGGACATCTTCACCTGGTTCCACAAGCTCATCTTCGGCAAGCGCCGTCCCTTCCGCTATCGCAAGCCCGCCAACTGGCTGCGCTACACCGTCCTGGCGCTCTTCGTGCTGCTGATGGTCTTCGGCCTCAACGCTATCGCGGCCCTCATAGCCCCCTATAGCGCCTACGCCCGCATGGTGACCAATATCCACTCCACGGGCCTGCCGCTGGTCGTTGCCATCGTCACCCTCGTGGTCATCGGCCTCATGAGCTTCATGTACGGCCGCCTGTGGTGCAACACCATCTGCCCCGTGGGCTCGCTGTTGGGCCTGGTGAGCAAGTTCCGCCTCTTCGGCATCAAGATCGACGCCGACAAGTGCGTATCCTGCCGCAAGTGCGAGCATGGCTGCAAAGCCATGTGCATCAATATCGACAACCACACCGTCGACCACTCCCGCTGCGTCGACTGCTGGGCCTGCATGGCCAACTGCAAGCTCGGCGCTGTCAGCCTGGGCCGCCTTTCCGGAAAACCCGGAAATTCCGGTTCTTCCGACACTCCCGCTGACCCCTCGCGTCGCAAGTTCGTCGCCACCACCGTGGCCGTCGGCGCCGCCGCCACCCTCCACGCCCAGGAACAGAAACTCGACGGCGGTCTGGCCGTCATCGAGGACAAGCAGGTCCCCGAACGCCAGGTGCCGCTGAAGCCCGCCGGCGCCATCAGTCTCAAGAACTTCGAGAGCCGCTGCACCGCCTGCCAGCTCTGCGTCAGCAAGTGCCCCGAGCACGTGTTGCGTCCCTCCACGGGCCTCACCAACCTCCTCCAGCCCTACATGGCTTTCGACCAAGGCTATTGCCGCACGGCCTGTACCCGCTGCAGCGAGGTGTGCCCCACCGGCGCCATCCAGCCCATCGCCCACGAGCAGAAGACCGCCATCTCCATCGGCCACGCCGTGGTGCTGCCGGACAACTGCATCTCCTGCGGCGCCTGCGCACGTCATTGCCCCTCGATGGCCATCAGCATGGTCGACGGCAAGCCCGCCGTCAACGAGGCCAAGTGCCTCGGCTGCGGCGCCTGCGAGTACTACTGCCCCGCACGCCCCATGACGGCCATCTACGTCGAAGGCCGCGAACGCCACGTTGAAATATGATAATAATTAAAAAATAACAATAAAGAACTAAAAAACAGAAACAACCCATGAGTAACATCTCCGAAAAAGTCAATGAAGCCGTCAAATATGTCGGCACCTGGAAATTCTGGAAGGAACTGGTCATCATGACCCTTGGCATGATGGTCACCGCCGCCGCCGTCTACTACTTCCTCGTACCCTCCAAACTCATCATCGGTACCATCTCCGGTCTCTCCATCGTCCTCTCCAACATCTTCACCGGCGGCCAAGGCCTCGGCACCTGGATCATGTGCATCAACATCGTCCTGCTCATCATGGCCTTCCTGCTCATCGACAGCGAGTTCGGCTTCAAGACCGTCTACACGGCCCTCATCCTCGGCCCCTTGACCGACTTCTGGGACGCCGTCTTCCCCTGGCAGAACATCGCCAACGACAATCTCGTCACCGGCACCCCCTCCGTCATGGGCGACCCCTGGCTCGACCTCTGCTGCTTCGTGCTGCTGCTCAGCGCCTCCCAGGCCCTGATGTTCAGCATCAACGCCTCCACCGGCGGCCTCGACATCCTGGCCAAGATCGTCAACAAGTTCCTCCACTTCGACATCGGAGCCTCCGTCTCCATCGCCGGCGCCGTCATCTGCTGCACCGCCTTCTTCATCAACGACTTCCGCATGGTGGTCATCGGCCTCATCGGCACCTGGATCAACGGCCTTGTGGTCGACTACTTCACCGCCACCCTCAACAACCACAAGCGCCTCTGCATCGTCTCCAAGGAGCACGAACGCATCCGCCAGTACATCATTAACGAGCTGCACCGTGGCTGCACCCTCTACGAGGTCACCGGCGGCTACAGCGGCGAGAAGAGCATCGAGCTCGAAGTGCTCCTCACCAAGGACGAGTTCAGCAAGATCCTGGCCTGGATGAAGGACAACAAGATCGAGGCCTTCTCCACCGCCGGCAACGTCAGCGAGGTCTACGGCTTCTGGTCCAGAGGCAAGAAGCGCAAAGCCCGCAAAGAAATCATCGACAAGAGATAGTTTATGGACAGACGACAATTCCTCAAAGGCCTCTCCGGGGCTGTCGTGGCGGGTGCCGCGATGGCCGCCGGTTGCGACAACCCCAACTCCGTCGCCGCTGAAGGCTACACCCCCGGCGAAGTGCCTACCGACAAGATGACCCTCCGCCCCGACGCCCACGGCGTCCAGGTCTCCCTCCTGGGCTTCGGCATGATGCGCCTGCCCGTCGAAGGCGGTGGCGACCTCCGCTCCAACCCCGACGCCAAGCTCGACCAGGAGGCCATCAACCAGATGGTGGACTACGCCATCGCCCACGGCGTCAACTACTTCGACACCGCCCCGGTCTACCTCCGCGGCATGTCCGAAGAGGCCACAGGCATAGCCCTCAGCCGCCATCCGCGCGACAAATGGCTCATCGCTACCAAGATGAGCAACTTCCGCGACTGGAGCTACGAGGCCAGCATCAAGATGTACCACCAGAGCTTCGAGAAGCTCCGCGTGGACACCATCGACTACTACCTCCTCCACTCCTTCGGCGCCCCCGGCGATTTCGACAAACGCTTCGTCGAAAACGGCGTGCTCGACTTCCTCCTCAAGGAGCGCGAGGCCGGACGCATACGCAACCTCGGATGGTCGTTCCACGGCGTCCAGGAGGAGTTCGACAAGGTCGTCGCCCTCCACGACAAGTACCATTGGGACTTCGCCCAGATACAGATGAACTACGTCGACTGGCACTACGCCCACGAGATCGAGGAAGAGAACGTCAACGCCGAGCACCTCTACACCGAACTCGACGCGCGCCAGATACCCATCGTCATCATGGAGCCCCTCCTCGGCGGCCGCCTCGGCACCCTCAACGACCACATGTCCTCCCTCCTCAAGGAGCGCGAACCCAACCGCTCGCTGGCCTCCTGGTCGTTCCGCCACCTGGGCATGTACCCCCGCATCATGACCGCCCTCAGCGGCATGAACCTCATGGAACACCTGCAGGACAACATCCGCTCCTGCTCCCCCGCCGAACCCCTCAGCGCCGACGAGCTGGCCCTGCTGGACCGCGTGGCCGACGAGTTCGCCCACTTCCCCGCCATCCCCTGCACCTCGTGCCAGTACTGCATGCCCTGCCCCTACGGCCTCGACATCCCCGGCATCTTCGCCCACTACAACAAGTGCCTCTCCGAGGGCAACATCGCCAACGAGGGCACCGTCGAGCAGCAGGAGTTCCGGCGTGCCCGCCGCGCCTACCTCACCTCCTACGACCAGAGCATCGACCGCCTCCGCCAGGCCGACCATTGCATCGACTGCGGCGAATGCCTCACCCATTGCCCCCAAAAAATCCAGATTCCCACCAAGATGCACATGATCGAGGATTACACCAACAAGCTCAAAGACTCGTTAGTATAAGATTCATCCCCCTCCGTAGAGACGCGGCGTGCCGCGTCTCTACGGAAGGGAATAACATTATATAAATATACAATTATGAACCTGTTAATGATTGGCACCTGGGAGATTGTCGCCATCGTCCTCATCATCCTGTTGCTCTTCGGCGGCAAGAAGATTCCCGAAATGATGAAAGGCCTCGGCAAAGGCGTCAAGAGCTTCAAGGACGGCATGAACGGCGTCGAAGACGCTGACCGCGACCATCGTGGAGCGAACGGCGTCGATGAAGTGAAAAAAGAGGATGAGAAGGGTGAAACGAAATAATTTCCGATTCTCAGTTTTCAATTCTCCTTTCGCTTGACCTTCTGGGACCACCTCGACGTTCTGCGCCGGCACATCTGGCGCATGCTTGTGGCCGCGCTGGTGGCCATGGTGGTCTGTTTCTGTTTCAAGTCGACCCTCTTCGACGTCGTCCTCCATCCCAAACCCGATTTCCTGCGGCTCATCAATGTCGACATCGCGCAGCAGTTCCTCACCCACATGCGGGTGGCCCTGCTGGTGGGCTTGCTCCTCGTAGCCCCCTATCTCATTTACGAACTCTTCTCTTTCGTGGCCCCCGGCCTCTATGCCGCCGAACGGCGCCTGGCCGTGCGCGCCCTCCTCGGCGCCTGCCTGCTGTTCTATGGCGGCGTGGCGCTCAACTACTTCGTTATCTTCCCCTTCACGGTACGTTTCCTCGGCTCCTACCAGGTGAGCGGCGAGGTGCAGAACCTCATCTCCCTCACCTCCTATGTCGACCTCCTGCTGGTCATGAGCTTCGTTCTCGGCGTGGTCTTCGAGCTGCCGGTGCTCTGCTGGCTGCTGGCCAAGATGGGGCTCCTCAAGGCCAACACCATGGCCCGCTACCGGCGCCATGCCGTCGTGGCCATTGTCATCGTCGGCGCCGTCATCACTCCCACCGGCGACCCCTTCACCCTCGCCCTGGTCTCCGTGCCCATCTACCTGCTCTACGAGCTTAGTATCCAGATAGTAAAACGTGTGAATAGGTGAGAACGGCAAGCGCATACAAGCCCTGCAAGGGGCAACAGTCTTTAGCCGTGGGCGTAAGCCCACGGTCAACAAAAGGTTTGCGTTCTGGAGCCCCGAAGGGGCGACACATCGTTGCTGTATGGGGTGGCGCCCCTTCGGGGCTCGACACCTCTGCTCCTTTCCGTTCCGTGGGCTCACGCCCACGGCTAATATCTTTCGTCCCCTCGCGGGGAGTCTCACGTTCCGTTTAATCAATAAATCGAAATCCCTGTCCAGTCATGAAGAAATTCCTCCTCCTCGCAGTCGTTTCCATTTTCGGTTTTCAATTCTCAATTGCCCACGGCCAGTGCGCCGAAGCGCTGAAGGAGTATGCCGCGCGCTACCCCATGGCGGAACCTACCGACCTCTACAAGCTTGTGTTCCAGGACCTCTACGGCCCCGGACACCTGCTGGCCGACTCCGCCGCCGCCATGCGCTACCTCAGCCGCGAGGTGGCGCAGATGAGCGACACGGCCTATCCCGAGTACATGCGCAGCATCGACGACGGCCCCTTCCCGCTCTACGAATACACGCTCTGCGACAGCGCTTTCGTGCGGGTGAACCTTGTTTTGGTCAAACGTGGTGTGATTTCACTCCCGGAGCTCGTCTCCGCCGTCATGCGGAGCACCGAGGGCATGGTGACTCCTGATTCCAAGTTTGTTATGAGCCACAGCGCCGCCTTCAAGGCTGCCTGCGACCCCCACTACCGCATTGTCCGACGCGACATCTTCGAGCGCGAGTTCCGCAACCGTATCTCGCTCTCGCTCATCGTCGGCCCCGTCCATTAGCATACCGATGTAGGTGCTCGCCGACGCACGGCCCACGTAGTCGGTCACGAAGCCATACAGATGCACCTCCTTGCCCTCCCAAAAGGCTGGGAGCATGATGCTTATACTCTTTCCGCGACGGGGCACCGAGCCCGACATCACGATTTCGTTCTCTTCCGGGCATATCGCCATCAGGCGCACCTCGTCGTCGAATCCGGCCCTCATGTGCAGTGGGTTCTTCTCGAAGGCGAGGGTTACCTCGCGCCCCTCCACCGTCGGGGTGTCGAAGCCCACCGGCGCCACGGGACCGTCGCTGACCCTGAGGTTGGCATAGTCGACCACGAGGCGTCCCTCCTCCAGTGCGAAGCAGTCTTTGTTCTTGTGGTAGAAGTAGTTGCAGTCGGTCATGTGGGCTTCCAGCGCCTTCTCGCGCATGCCGTAGCGCAGGGCTGGGCGCAGGCTGCCGGCGAAGCGCACCGCCTGCTTGAAAAGGTCGCGGTTGCGCTGCTGCGCCTCCGTGCGCGGATTCTTGATGAACCGCGGCTTGGCGCGCAGGCACCATTGCCCGCGCCATTCGTAGCCGATGACCGTGCCCACCGAGCCCCGGTAGGCATCGTTGATACCAAATCTCTGTTTTGCCATACGCAAAAATGTTTTAATGGGGTTAATAATCTAAGGTAATTACGCCGCAATGACGATAATATTGCCCCAGATGAAAATTTTTTTATAACCTGTTGATAATCTTACCAAATACTTATCATCACCTACCATCGTAGGGGATAGGTAGCAGATGGGTAGGAGATAGGTAGGAGTTGAGTAGGAGTTGGTAGTATTTGGATATTGGTTTTGAGGTTGTTACAGGGGTGGTTTTTGGGGTGTGGAATGAGTGTTTGAAGCCACGGAGTGGCGATAGTTAGTAGCCGTGGGCGTCAGCCCACGGTAGTTGGGTGGGCGATATGCCGAGCCCCAACGGGGCGGCAGATGCTGAGGGGACTAAGTACCGCTCTTTCAGGGCTTAGGGTGAGGGTGGCCGCTTGGTCCGTGGGTTGACACCCACGGTTATAGACTTCCGTCCCCTGCGGGGACTTACCGGGCTTCTGCCTGTTGCCGTGGGCAGAATTATTTGCGGTTTCGTTGTTTTTCGGATTTTTTTTCGTATTTTTGCAGTCTATTTAATGAATATATATAAATTGTTAAGATATGAAAATTAGACGTATAGCGATGTTGATGCTGCTGCCGGGGGTGTTGCTGCTCTCGGGATGTGTGGAAATGGCGGCCTTGGCGCTCGAGGCCGAGGCGCAGGAGCGCGAGGCTGAGCAGCAGGCCCAGGAGGCCGAGGAGGAGAGTGTGCCGATGCCGCAGAATGTCATTCTTGTCATCGGCGACGGCATGGGTGTGCCGCAGGTTTATGCCTCGGTGGTGGCCGCCATGGGCAACAATTCGGCCTTCCTGCGTTTCCCCTACAGCGGTTTTTCGCGCACCTACTCGCGCAACAAGTACCGCACCGACTCCGCCGCCGGCGGCACGGCGTTGACCACGGGCCACAAGGTGGACAACTACCACGTCAACTGGGGTCCCGACTCGGCCCGCTATGCGACCATCTTCGACGATGCCAAGCGTGCCGGCATGAGCACGGGTTTTGTGGTTACCAGCAGTGTACTGGACGCCACGCCCGCCGCCACCTACGGCCATGTGCCCTACCGTAAGATGTTCGACACGCTGAGTCTGCAGATGGCTCAGTGCCAGCATGATGTGATGATTGGCGGCGGCCGCAAATATTTCTTTACGCAGAATCGCAAAGACGGCCTCGCCCCGCTGGATACCCTGGCGCGTCGCGGATACACGGTGGTCAACACACTTGACAGCATGAACCGCTTCGGCGGCGAGAAGCTGGTGGCGCTGCTCTACGAGGGCGACCCGCTGACGGCTCCCGCGCGCGGCGACGTGCTGACGCAGGGTGCCAAGAAGGCCATCGCCATGCTCAGCCGCAACGACAAAGGCTTTGCCTTGATGATTGAGGGCTCGCAGATCGACTGGGCCTGCCACAACAACGACTCGGCCTATATGCGTGCCGAATTGGCCGACTTCGAGAAGATGCTGCATGCCGTGCTCGACTATGCGCAGCGCGACGGCCAGACCCTCGTCGTCGTCACCGCCGACCACGAGACCGGCGGTGTCACCCTCCCCGACGGCGACATCGAGAAGGGGCAGAACGACGTGCGCTACCTCTGGGGCAGCCACACGGGCTGCATGGTGCCCGTTTTCGCCGTGGGTCCCGGTGCGCAGTATTTCTCCGGCATTCAGGAGAATATCGACATTCCTGAGAAGATTCGGTGGCTGATGGGAATCGGAAATATGTAAATGAAGAATAAAGAATGATCAAATTCTGTGTACGACTGGTGCAACGGTGGCTTCCCGAGCCGTTCATCTTTGCTATTCTATTGACTTTTGCGGCGGCCATTCTGGCCATGCCTATCTGCCGCCAGACCCCCCTGGAGGTGGTCGAGAACTGGGGCGGGGGAGTGTGGAACCTGCTGGCCTTCGCCATGCAGATGGCGTTGGTGCTGGTGTGCGGCAGCACGCTGGCGGCGGCGCCGAGCGTGAAACGGGGCATCTCGGCCCTGGCGCGCATCCCCAAGAGCCCCGCGGGGGCCATCGCCCTGGTCACCGTCATCTCGGCCCTGGCCTGCTGGCTCAACTGGGGTTTCGGCCTCATCGTGGGTGTCATTTTCGCCAAGGAGATTGCCCGGCAGATGGCGGGCGTCGACTATCGCTTGCTCATCGCCTCGGCCTATAGCGGCTTCGTGGTGTGGCATGCCGGCTTGTCGGGTTCCATCCCGCTGACTATGGCTACGCCCGGCGAGGCTCTGGCCAAGGCCACCAATGGCGCCCTGACGGCCCCGGTGCCCGTGAGCCAGACCATCCTGGACCCGCACAACCTCGTCATGGTGCTGCTGGTCATTGTGGCCATTACCGTGGCCAACACGTTGATGCACCCCAAGAAAGGGGCTGTGGTGGTGGATCCGGCGCTGCTGGAGGATGCGCCGGAAGTTCCGGAAAAACCGGAATCTCCGGAGAAGAGGACCCCGGCGCAGCGCATGGAGCACAGCCGCGTGCTGTCGTGGGCCATCGCGTTGATGCTGGTGGCCTACCTGGTGGTGAAGCTGGTGTTCCGCGGGGCTACGCTCGACCTGGGCATCGTCATCATGATCTTCCTGGCCCTGGGCCTGATGCTGCACGGCACGCCGCTGGCCTACGTCCGCGCCTTCGGCAAGGCCGCCACGGGCGCGAGCGGCATCATCCTGCAGTTCCCTTTCTATGCGGGCATCATGGGCATCATTACCGGCGTGGGTGAGAGCGGCATCTGCATGGGTACCGTCATTGCCGACGGCTGCATCCGTATCAGCAATCCCACCACCTATCCGCTGCTGACCTTCCTCTGCGCGGCGTTGCTGAACATGTTTGTGCCTTCGGGCGGCGGCCATTGGGCCATCCAGGCCCCCATCATGTTCACCGCCGGAGCCGACCTGGGAGTGGATCCGGGCCTGACGGGCACCGCCATTGCCTGGGGCGACGCATGGACCAACCTCATACAGCCCTTCTGGGCGTTGCCGGCGTTGGCCATTGCCAAGCTCTCGGCACGCGACATCATGGGCTACTGCCTGGTGGACCTCCTCATCACGGGGGTCATCATCTGCGGAGGGCTGGTGGTCTGGGCGCTGTGACAGTTATGAGTTACGAGTTATGAGTTAAGAGTTAATTGAGAGGGGATTTCAATTTTCATTTTTCATTATTCAAATCAAGAAATGTTCGAGAACGTCATTAAACACTATCCTGATTTCCCCAAGCCGGGAATCGACTTCATCGATGTGCTGCCCTTCCTGCAGGACAAGGAGGCCTTTGCCGCCGCCGTTGCCGAGATCGACCGCCTGTCGACGGCGCCCAATGTGGCCACCGTCGAGGCCCGCGGGTTCCTCTTTGCGGCGCCGCTGCTGTCGGTGAGCGACCATGTGAAGACCATTGTGCCCTTCCGCAAGAAGGGCAAGCTGCCCCATGCCGAGGGCGACCTGGTGAGGGTGGAAATCATGAAGGAATACGGTAGCGACGAGCTCTTCTACCGTCTGAGCGACTTCGCGGCATGCAGGGTGAATGGCGATTGTGTCGACGTAACCCTCTTCGACGACCTGCTGGCTACCGGCGGCACCGTCAAGGGCATAGTGGATTCGCTGCAGCAGCAGACCATCGGGGGGCGCAGGATTCGCATCAAGGAGTTCATCTTCCTGGTGGAACTGCCCGCTTTGGGCGGCCGCAGAATACTTGAGACGGTGGCCCCGGTGCACTCGCTGCTGAGTCTCGAAGGGGTGGAGTAGTTTTTACACCATGGCCACGATGACCACGATGAGGAGGGTGATGCAATAGACCACCTTGAGGAGGGTGCCGGTGAGGAAGCCGATGAAGGCGCCGACGCCCGCGCGGAAGGCAGGCTGGAAGTCCTGCTGCTTGATGTATTCGCCCACGAGGGCGCCGACGAAGGGCCAGAAGACCATGCCCAGCAGGCCCGTGGGGCCGAAAGGAAGGCCGAAGAAGGAGACGATGAGGCCGATGTTGCAGCCCCAGATGCCATATTTGCTGCCTCCGAAACGCTTGGTGGAGATGGCGGGAATGACGTAGTCAAGCACCGTGATGAAGACGGCCACGGCAGCGGTGACGATGAGCAGCGTGGGGGTGTTGGCCACCCAGGGGGTGAAGCCCGCCAGGAGGAGTCCGACCCAGCTGATGGGAGGTCCCGGCAGACCGGGGGCGACGGAACCGATGATACCTACCACGAGGCAGACGAAGGCCATGATGATGAGAAAGACGTTCATTTTTGTTTAAGGTTTAATGTTTAAGGGATGGAGCGCCGGCGTCTCGCCGGCATGTTTTTTTAAGGTTCAAGGTTGTTTTGGGTTAACTGGTTGAAGAGGTCGTCGAAGAGGTGGCGGAGGCGTGGCTCGTCGTGGATGAGGGCGCGGAGGTCGGACAGTGGGGCGGCATTGGGGGAGGCGTCGCCCATCCATAGTTTGATGTATCCGCCTTCGGCGTATTTCTCGTGCAGGTGGTCAAGGGTGCGTTGCCAATGGCCTTCGCGGTCGAGACCCCTCTGTCCTTCGGACATCTCCCCTTGGGAAGGGGAGAAGCCAAAGTGGCTGAAGTTGGTGGACATCTCCCCTTGGGAAGGGGAGAAGCCAAAGTGGCTGAGGCCGTACTCCACGGTGCGGCGGACGATGGTTTCTGGTTCGATGTCGCGGTCGGCTTCGGCGATGATTATGCCGAGGGACGAGCGCGGCGGCGTGGTGGCAGAGGCTCGATGGTCCTCGGCGGCCTGGGCGATGAGTTCTACTTCTTCCTCGCTGAACCAGCGGCGGAGGTTATGGTCGGCGCGGATGATGCGTCCGGAGGCCAGGTGGTGCACCTCGCGGCCCTCGCAGATGCCGATGTCGTGCATGGCAGCGGCGGCGTAGGTGATGGGCGATGCTTCTTGTGCCATGGCGCGTGCGATGACGCGGCGGATGTGGTTGGGGCGGTGGGCGGCGTCGTAATGCTCGTGGCGGGGGAGGATGTCGGACTCGACGTAGGCCTTGAGGTCGGCGGGGATGTCGTCGTAGCGCCACCACTCGTAGGCGTCGCGCGGCGAGCCGTCGGGCATGTAGATGATGCCGCAGTAAACGAAGCCCTCTTTCTCGAGGATGTGGCGCATGGGACGGTTACTGTGGTGGGTGTCCACGCGGAGGTAGTCGCAGAGGCCCTTGATGTGGCGGAAGACGAGGTCGGCGATGCCGTGGGCGCCGGGCATGGCCGCCAGGCGGTGCAGCGTGCAGTAGGGGCGGTCGGGGGTGACCCAACGGCCGTGGTCGATATAGGCGTAGGTAGGCTCGACGCCGGGCACGAGGGCGAAGGTGCCGAGGGGTTGGGGTGAGGCTTCTATTATATACGACACTTCGCGGCGGATGTCCTCCTCGATGTCCTCGCGGGTGGGGTAGCCGACCCATTGGGCCATGTTGCCGTCGGCGCGCATGACGCTTCGCGAATGGTCATACATACGGAGGATGAGGTCGATGTCGTCGGGTGTGCTTTTACGTATCATGTCAGGGATAACGCCAAAATGTCACTTTTATTGTATTGGCACAATATTTGATTGGCTATCTACGTTATACCGATTGATATGTTAGAGAACCTTGGACTCTTTGGCCTTTTCCTGGCGTGCCTGCTGTCGGCCACCATCATTCCCTTCTCGTCGGAGGCGATAGTGGCTGCCGCCATGTACATCGGCTATCCGGTGTGGGTCATTGTGCTGGTGGCCTCGCTGGGCAATACCGTCGGCGGCATGATCAGCTTCTACATGGGCTGGCTGTGCAAGTGGGAGTGGCTGGAAAGGTGGTTCAAGGTGAAGCGGGAGAAGATTGAGCGTTTCCGCAAACACATAGACAAGTACGGCGAGTGGGCGGCATTGCTGACGTGGCTGCCTATTGTGGGCGACCCGCTGGCCATAGCCATGGGATTCATGAGGCTGAATCCGCTGTGGACCTGCATCATCATGTTCGCGGGCAAGTTGCTGCGATACTTTGTGTCGTCGTATCTGCTGGGGTTGACAAACTGGTTTTAAGATAAAAATATGGAAAAGCATCTGCATATTGTGGCGTTCAACGTGCCGCTGCCGGCCAACTACGGCGGGGTGATTGATGTGTTCTATCGCCTGAAGGCGTTGGCGGAGCATGGCGTGCGCATCCACCTGCATTGCTTCGACTACGGACGCGGCCCGGCGGCGGAGTTGGAGCGTTGGTGCGAGGAGGTGCACTACTACCGTCGCGACATGTCGCCCCTGCGGATGCTCGACCGTAGGCCGTTCATCGTGGCATCGCGCCACAGCGAGGAGCTGGTGCAGAGGCTGATGGCGGACCGCTACCCCATACTGCTGGAAGGACTGCATTGCTGCCTGCTGCTGGAGGACGAGCGGCTGCTGCGCGACCGCCTGGTGATGGTGCGCGCGCACAACATCGAGGCCGACTACTATGGAGAGCTGGCGGCGGCGGAGAGGCGCATAGGCAAGCGTCTGTACCTGAAGATGGAGGCCCACAAACTGCGGCGCTACGAGCCTGTGCTCCGCAAGGCCGATGCCGTGCTGGCCATATCGGCGGCCGACCGGAAGGGGCTGGAGGCTATGGGCTGCGGAAAGGTGCTGCTCTCCTCGGGGATGCACCCCTTTGGCGAGGTGACGTCGCGGATGGGGAGGGGCGACTACGCCCTCTATCACGGCAACCTCGCGGTGGCGGAGAACTACCACGCCGTGGAGTACCTGCTGGACAAGGTCTTCGAGGGTTCGCAGGTGCGACTGGTGGTGGCCGGCAAGGAACCGCCGGCATGGTTGAGAGAGCGCGTGGAGGGGATGGAGAATGTGGAGCTGGTGGACAGCCCTGACGACGCGACGATGCAGCGGCTGGTGGCAGAGGCTCAGGTGTGCGTGATGGTGACGGGACAGGCCACGGGGTTGAAGCTGAAGCTGCTGAATTCGCTCTATGCGGGTCGTTTCTGTCTGGTGAACAGCGCCATGGTGGCAGGCACGGGGTTGGAGGGGCTGTGTACCGTTGCCGATACGCCCGAGGGCATGCGCTCCGTGCTGGAGGCGCTTATGCACAAGGACTTTACGGAAGAACTGCTACAGGAGCGCCGCCGTTTGTTACAGCCTTTCTCGCCGCAGCAGGCCGTACAGCCTATTCTCGATTTGCTTTAGTTGAACTCTTCGAGTTCCTTTTTGAAGTCTTTGTAAAGCTCCCATTCGTCCTTGTAGCGGCGCATGACGGAGCGGAATTTGCGTGGGTGCTGCTTCTCGATTGCAAGGGCGTGGTCGAGGACGAACTCGCTGACCCATCCGTCGCTCCATTGGAGGAGTGCGAGGAAGCGGTCCATCATGTCGAGACTGTCGGCCCGGGCCAGGGCGGCGAGGGTGTCGTAGATGACGGGGAAATAGGTCGAGGTGACGTAATCCTCGATGGAGAAGAGCACGTTGAAGGTCTCGCGGTCGTGCGGCATGAGGGCCTGCAGGCGTTGGGCGGGGACGTGGAATCCGGCGGCGAGGCTGTCGTCGATGGCGAGGAGGGCGCGGAAATAGGACTCGTGGCGCAGGAGGGTGGCCCAGAGGTCGTCGTCGTAGCGGCCAATGCACAAGGTATGGGGACGCAGCAGGGTGTCGCGCATGGAGAGGAGCAGGGGGAGGTCGATGGGGATGAGGAGCAGGATTTTGGGGTAGCCCTTCGTCATGTGCCAGCGGGGCATGTGGAGGAGGGCCTGATGGATGGCGCTGTCCATGGGCGAAGCGCCGAGGCGGGTGACGCTTGTCACATGGCCCAGACTGTCGAGCTGGATTCGGGGCGTTTGCAGCCCGACCCACTCCTCGCGCGGGCGGTCGATGGCGTTGCTCAGGTAGCGGTAGAGGGCGCCGGTGCCGCCGGGGTAGGAGGGGAGGAGGGTGTCGTCGACGACGGGTCGGCTGCGGTGGAGCGAGGTGGTGTCTTTCTCAAGGTTGAAGTTGACGGGAAGGTAGAACTGCATGTTCACGGGCACCCATTTGCCGCCGATGCACTGGCGTCCGGGCTCCCAGCGCGGCATACGCCGGATGGCGTCGAGGGCCGCCTGGTTGCAGCCGCCGGGGAGACCCCAAAAGATGCGGGGGTTGCGGATGAGCCCCAGGCTGTCCACCACGAAGGTGGCGTAGAGTTTGCCCTCGATGTGGTAGTCCTGGGCCTCCAGGGGGTAGCATATGTTGTTGCTGAAAAACTCAACCAATGCTTCCAAGCCACCGGGAAATTCGGGTTCCCACTCATAGGGGTGGACGAGGCTGACGTTTGTGTCCGTGGTTTGCGCCTGCGCGCCGAAGGCGAGGAGCAGCAGGGCGGCGAAGGTGGCGAGGCGGTGTTTCATAATGCTTATTTGTTGATGGTTTTGTCGATACGGTCGAGGGCTTCGAGGAGCTGCGCGCGGGGACAGCCGAGGTTGAGGCGGAAGCAACACTGGTAGGCGTCGCCGCCGAAAGTGGTGCCGTCGTTCATGACCACATGGGCTTCGTTGATGAAGCGGTCGGCGAGTACGTTGTGGGGGATGCCGTAGGCGGAGAAGTCGAGCCAGGCGAGGTAGGAGGCCTCGGGGAGCACGGCCTTGACCTTGGGGAGGTGGGCCTGCAGGTATTCGTCGAGGGTCTGAACGTTCACGCTCAGATATTCCAGCATCTGGCGTTGCCACTCCTCGCCGTGGGCGAAGGCGGCTTCGGCGGCGGTGAAGGCGAAGATGTTGCCGCCGGCCACACCCAAGGCGTCGAGCCAGCCGAAGAAACGGTTGCGCAGGGTGGCATCGGCGATGTGACAGATGGAGCTGCCGAGGCCGGCGATGTTGAAGGTCTTGCTGGGGGCCATGAAGGTGATGCTGTGGCGCGCGGCAACGGGGGCAACGGTGCTGTAGCTTATGTGACCCCTCCGCCCTTCGGGCACCTCCCCTTGGGAAGGGGAGGAGTGTGTTGCGGTTGGGAGGACCTCCCCTTGGGAAGGGGAGGAGTGTGTTGTGGTTGGGTGATCCTCCCCTTTACAAGGGGAGGTGGCCGAAGGCCGGAGGGGTGTCGATGGCAGCGTGAGGTCGGCATGGATCTCGTCGCTGATGACGAGGAGGCCTTTGCGCTCGCAGATGTCGGCAATCTTTTGCAGGGTTTCCTTGCCCCAGAGGGTGCCGGCGGGGTTGTGGGGGTTGCTCATGATGAAGACCTTGCAGCCTTCGGCCTTGCGCTCGAAGTCGTCGAAGTCGATTTCGAATCGATAGGGAGCGCCGGCGTCTCGCCGGCAGGGAGCCACTCTCAGCGGGCTGCACACCACCTCGCGGCCGCAGCCTTTCGGCACGTTGAGGAACGGAGGGTAGACGGGCGTGGTGACCAGCACGCGGTCGCCGGGGGCGGTCAACGCCAGCAGGGCATAGCTGATGCCGGCCACGATGCCGGGGATGAAGTGGAGGGTGTCCTTGGTGGTGTGGATGTCGTAATGCTTGGCCAGCCAGGCGGTGACGGCCTGCCAGTAGCCCTCAGAGGGCATGGTGTAGCCCAGCACGGGGTGTTCGAGGCGCTGGCGCATGGCGTCGAGCACGAAGTCGGGTGCCGCCCAGTCGTTGTCGGCCACCCACATGGGCAGCAGGTCGTCGCGGCCGTACATGCCGGGCAGGGCGTCCCACTTGAAGCAGTCCGTCCCGCGGCGTTCTATCTTTGTGTCGAAGTTGTATTGTTTCATTGCGTCTAATAGTTTCTATTTTCAACGGGCATGCCGGCCTCTTTCCAGGCGTTGATGCCGCCGGCGAGGTTGTACACCTCCTTGCCGTCCTTGGCCAGCAGGGTGGCGGCCTTCATGCTGCGGCTGCCGCGGAGGCAGTAGACGGCTACCGCAGAGTGTTCAGTGTTTAGTGTTGAGTGTTTAGTGTATCGGTCGACAAAGTCGGGCTGCTTCACGTCGACGTTGATGGCGCCGGGCAGGTGGCCTTCGGCATATTCCTCGGCGGTGCGGACGTCGACGAGGGGCATGGATTGCTTCTGGAGGGCGGCGGCGAAGTCGGCGGCCTCCAGCGTGTGAATGTTCTTGGCATCGTTGCCGCAGGCCACAAAGAGGGCCGCGGCGGTCAGGGCGAGAGAGAGTTTCTTCATTATTGTGTGCGTACTTGTTGTTTTAAAGTGCAAAGATACACAAAAAGCCCCGACTGGCCAAATTTTATTTTGCCGGATGGAAAAGTTTGTGTAATTTTGCAATTGAAATATGGATAAGGATTTCGGAAAAGAAAGGAATACTGGCCGTTTGATCAAGGTCTACAGATCAATGGTGATCGCCGGTCTGATGTCGTTGCTGGCAATCGGTGTTGCGGCTGCGTTTTTGTATGCCGTGCTGGCGTGCGATGCCCAGTGGTGGCATTGGGTGATTGTCCCGCTTGGAATAATCGTGCCACTTTATTATGCCTCTACGTGGCTGCGTCACTTCGGCGACAGAATTCTTGTTTTCGAGAATGGCGTAATCCTCACCCATGCAGAGCGGAAGACGATAGGCGACGAATGGGAATCGGTTCGGGACGAGTACATCCCGTGGCACGACATAAGGCGGTTCGAGCGGACGGAAGAGATGGTTACAGCTAGCATAATTGATCTCCATGTACGCCGCTGGATATGGATAAATACGCGTGGGGACAACGTCTATCGTGTCAGCCCCGACCCGTACGACACCTTCTTCCTGGAAAAGAAACTGCAGCGGTATTGGAAGGAGCACCGCTGACTTATTCCATGTGGTTTGTTGATGGACGGTCCAGCCGCATGACCTTCACGGGGCGGTCGGCACCGATGGCGAGGTGGCTGATGAGGTTTTGTCTGCCGGTGTCGCGGAATCCGCATTTTTGCAGCACGCGGCCGCTGGCAGGATTGTCGGGCCGGTAGTCGGCCCAGAGGGTATGGAAGCCTTTTTCGATGAAGCAGTAGTCTATAATCAGCCTTAATGCCTCGGTGGCGATGCCCTGGTTCCACCAGGGACGCCCAACCCAATAGCCCACCTCGGCGTTGTGGGGGCCGATGCCGATATTGCTCTCGCTTGGGAGGTAGTAGCAGATGCAGCCGATAGGTTCGTCGCTTGCCTTCCGCACGATGGCCCAGGTGTGGTCGTTGGCAAAAATGGTGCGGATCACCTCGCGGCTCTCGCCGATGTTGCGGTGTGGCGACCAGCCTGCCCGTGGCCCCACCTCGGGGTCGGAGGCGAGGCGGTAGAGCCCCTCGGCGTCCTCCTCGCGCCACGGGCGCAGCAATATCTGTTCAGTCTCCATTCTCATTTTTCAATTTCCACCGCGGGCCAGCCGTAGTCCTGATAGTAGCGGTAGGGGAGGTTGTGTCGCTTCAGGTAGTAACGCAGCTGCTCGCGGCGGACGGCCTCCTGGAGGTCGTGATTGGAGTGCATATTCTGGAAGACATCGTAGTATGAGCCGAAGATGCGGCGGGCGCTGGGCTCCCAGCCTGCGCCGTCGACGGTCTGCTCGAAGGACGTTACGGTGTATTTGCCATCCGTCAACTCCAGCGACATCAGTCCGCTGTGGTTGCCACCGGAGACACATTTCAGCGTGTCGCCACTCGGCGTGTACCATAACACCCAGCAGTCGCACAGCACGGGGGCGTAGTTGGAGTCCGCCCGCTCGGAGGCGACAATCGTCAGTGTGGGTATGCAGATGTCTTGGACCGCCGGCATCTTGCCGGCATCATGCAAATAGTGCTCTCCAATCTCGTTCACCAGGTAGTCGCATATGGCGTCGCGCATGGCTTGCTCGTCGCGGTTGATGGCGATGTGGCGTATGCAGTCGGCCTTGTGGCCGTCGAAGTCGGCCATAAGCCATTGGCCGTCGATGCGTTCCATATAGAGTTTGTGCTCCTCGACGTCATCGGTGGAATCTAACGATTCCTCCCCTTCACAAGGGGAGGTGCCCGCAGGGCGGAGGGGTTCCCATTTCTGTCGCACGCTGATGGTGGCCACGGCATGGTCGTCGTCGGTCTGCTCCACGGCGGTGACGGTGTAGTCGGCTATCGTGCCGCCGTTGCCGGTGACGAAGTAGTGGAGCCATTCGTGGTCCATGGCTTCGAATTCGGGCAGGAGGTTGAACATCGTGTCCAGCACGGCGTAGAAGTCCGCCGTCATATAGTCCTTTGACTCCTCCCGCAGCTCGTGGTCGGGGATGTAGCGGCAGAGCTCTTTGGCCCTCTGTTTCAGTTTTGCTTCGTTGCTTGTGCATGCCGCCAGCACGAGGGCGGCGAGAGTGATGGTGGTTAGTTTTTTCATGTCAGTATGTGTTTGTTCGATTTCAATTGATAGGACAACTCAGCGGACTGGTGATTTCGCAGCCGCGGTTGCGGGCCAGCCACAGCTGGGCGTAGCTGCAGGTGGCCTTGTATTGTCCGCCGCGGCGCTCGATTTCCTCCACGGCGCGCCGCACCAGCTCGCTGGCAATGCCTTGGCCCCGCAGGCGGTCGTCCACGTAGGTGTGGTTGATGACGTAGACGCCGTCCCTCTCGGGGAACGTCACCTCGCCAACCTCCTCGCCGCCCTCGACGGCGTAGACCCTGTTCTTTTCTGTGATGTATTCCATATTAAGGTTTATAGTTTGGGTTTTTCGGGACAGTTCGCGTATGCGGCTGTATTATAGAGGGAGACATCCCAGTCAAGGGGTGTCTCCCTGTGTGGTTGCATCAAAAATGCAGTCTGCAGAACCGCAGGGCGGTTTATTTCTGCATGGTCTTCAGGCGCTCGGTGAGCATGGGGACGATCTTGTGGAGGTCGCCCACGATGCCGAGGTCGGCAACCTGGAAGATGGGGGCAAACTTGTCCTTGTTGATGGCGATGATGAGGTCGCTCTCTTCCATACCGGCGAGGTGCTGGATGGCACCGCTGATGCCGCAGGCCATGTAGAGGGCGGGACGCACGGTCTTGCCGGTCTGGCCCACCTGGCGGCTGGCGTCCATGACGCCGGCGTCGACCATGGCGCGGCTGCTGGAGACCTCACCGCCGAGTTCGGTGGCAAGGGCCTGGAGCTTGGCAAAGCCGTCCTTGGTGCCGACACCGCGGCCACCGCTGACGAGGACCTTGGCCTCGCTGATGTCGGTGACGGTCTTCTCTTCCTTGACGGTCTTGACGAGCTTCACGCGGGCAATCTTCTTCTCGTCGAAGTTCACCTTGAAGTCGACGACCTCGCCCTTGCGGCTCTTGTCGGCGGCCATTTTCTGCATGACGCCGGGGCGGACGGTGCTCATCTGCGGGCGGTTGTTCTTGCAGAGGATGGTGGCCATGAGGTTGCCGCCGAAGGCGGGACGGGTCATACGGAACTCGTGGGCCTCGTCGTCGCTGATCTCCAGCTTGGTGGCATCGGCGGTGAGACCGGTGCGGTTGCGGGCGCTGACGCGGGGGCCGAGGTCGCGGCCGATGGTGGTGGCGCCGATGAGCATGATGCTCGGTTTCTCGCTCTCGATGATGGCGGTGATGGCCTCGGTGTAGGGCTCGGTCATGTAGTCCTTCAGCAGGTCGTGGTCGACAACCATAACCTTGTCGGCACCGTGCTCGATGAGGGTGGGGGCGAGACCTTTGATGTCCTTGCCGAGGAGCATGGCGACGACCTTCTCCTGGTTGGCGTCGGCCAGTTCGCGGGCTTTGCCCAGCAGCTCGAGGGCCACATTCTGCAGTTTGCCGTTGCGCTGTTCGGCAAACACGTATACGTCTTTATAATCTGCTAAGTTCATTGCTTCTTCATTTTATGTCGGACGGGTCTGACAAGTCTGACAGGTCTGACGAGTCCGACGAGTCTGACATTAAATGATGTGTTTCTCTTTCAGCTTGTTGACAATCAGCTCCACGGCCTCTTCGGGGCTGACCT
>DGTB01000165.1 GCA_002394185.1 Bacteroidales bacterium UBA4347
AGCTCTCGGTCTACTTCAACGTCAACGACATCTTCGGCATGGCCGAGTGGGGCAGCAACACCACGGCGCCGCAGTACCAGACCACCGGCAGCCAGCAGTTCGACAGCCGCTTCGTCAGCCTCGGCCTCACTTGGCGCATAGGCAAGATGGAGCTCGAAAGCAAGGCCCGCCAGGGCGCCACCGACACGGGCAATACGCCAATGAACAATTAAAAATTAATAATTAAAAACATAGATGTTATGAAACTTGTCACGATTGAGACCCTTCCGGGTATGAATTACGAAGTGCTGGGTGTTGTTGAAGGCAGCACCATCCAGAGCAAGAACATGTTTGCCGACCTCGGCCAGGGGCTGAAAGGCATCATCGGCGGCGAGCTGAAAAGCTACACCGGCATGATGGAAAAAGCCCGCGCGCAGGCCACGCAGCGCATGGTGGACCAGGCCGTGAAGATGGAGGCCGACGCCATCATCGGCATCCGCTACACCACCAGCGCCATTATGGCCCAGGCCGCCGAGGTGCTTGTATACGGTACGGCAGTTAGATATAAAAATTAAAAAAAAACAATCATGATCGAAATTCGCAACCTTGACTTCAGCTATAAGAAGTCGCCAGTATTCAACAATATCAATCTCACGTTCCCGCAGGGATGCATCTATGGCCTGCTGGGCGAGAACGGAGTGGGCAAGACCACCCTCCTCAAACTCATCTGCGGCCTGCTGCGTCCGGTGCACGGCACCGTCACCCTCGACGGCCTCACGGCGCACGACCGCCAGCCGGAGATGCTGCAGCGCATCGTCTTCCTGCCCGACGAGGTGTCGCTGCCCGACAACTCCACCCCGCAGCGCTATGTCGACGAGCTGATGCCCTTCTATCCCAACTTCGCCCAAGGCACCTTCCTGCACCTGATGCAGGAGCTGGAGGTGGAACCCGACCGCAAGTTCCGCGAGATGAGCTTCGGCCAGCAGAAGAAGAGCCTCATCGCTGCCAGCCTCTCGCTGGGCACCGACTACGTGCTCTTCGATGAGCCCACCAACGGCCTCGACATCCCCAGCAAGGCCCAGTTCCGTTCCATCCTCAGCCGTCGCCTCGAGGAGCGCAACACCATCATCATCTCCACCCACCAGGTGAAGGATGTGGAGAACCTCATCGACCCCATCGTCATCCTCAACAGCAACGCCGTCCTGCTCGATGCCTCGGTGCAGCGCATCCAGCAGAAACTCTTCTTCGAGTACGGTGGCGAGCAACGCCCCGACGCCCTCTACAGCGAGATGCAGCCCGGAGGCTTCCTCAATGTCGTCCCCAACCAGACCGGCGAGGAGAGCCAGCTCAACATCGAGGCCCTCTTCAACGCCGTGCTGCGCAACAAGAACACCGTGAAAGAGCTGTTCTCCTAATATAATAAAAACAGTACTGATGAACAATTCGTTTGACATAAGGCGTTTCTGCCGGCTGGTGTGGCACGATGTGCGCAGTTGCCCCAAGGAGTACGTCACTTCGGGCCTGAGCCTGGCGCTGACCTTTTCTCCGCTGATGGTGCTGAGCCAGCAGTTGCTCGGCAACGACTATACCCATGGCACCTTCTACAGGCTGGTGCTGATGATTGGTATGGTGACATGGTGGGCCCTGAAGGTTCCCAGCAATGTCTACCCCAACATGGGCAACAAGAAACGCGGCATCTACTTCGCCATGCTGCCTGCTACCAAGGCCGAGAAGCACGCTTCGATTGCCATGGTGATGGTGCTGATGGCGGTGGTGCTGACGGCCATCGGCCTGACGGTCGACGTACTGCTCACGGCGGTGCACCTGCCGGGCTACACGAAGTATTCCTGGCAGTCGCAGACATTCCAATTCATCGACCTGCCGATGGTTGTGGGGTCGGTGTTCGCCTTCCTGGGTCCCGCGTTCGGGATGATTTGGGCCAACACCTTGACCAAAAACAACCTCCGTCTCGCGATGATGGTGCTGATGTTCTTATGGATGATCGGGATGTTGTATGCACCACCCCTCTTTTTCGACGACAAGCCGCAGGCCTACTGGATTGTAATCGCCGTAGAGGTTGCCGTAACCCTCTTCCTGGCCTGGCTCAGCCGCTGGCGCATGGACCACATGACCTATTAAACCCATAACCCTTAAACATTAAAACCTTAAACCAACAATGAACAATACTTTCGACTGGAACCGTTTTTGCAAGGTTGTCAATAAAGACTTCCGCAACCTTTGGCCCATGTTTGGCACAACGATGATTGTGCTGGCCACGCTGCCTTTCGCCGTCTGGCTGCTGTCGCTGGTCATCAGCCGCGACTTCGTTATCGACCCCAACTACCGCGTGGCCATGATTATGGGTGTCAGCTCGATGGCGGCCGTCATGCTGCCCTCGCGCCTCTACCGCACCATGAATCTTCGCAACGAGGGCATCTACTACGCCATGCTCCCCGCCTCCAAGCTGGAGAAGTTCCTCAGCATACTGCTCTACACCTTCGTGGTGGCTCCCGTGCTGGTCTACTTGGGCAGCATGGTGCTCGACATCATCCTGCGCCTGATGCCGGCAGGCCACTACCATCAGTGGCTGTGGCAGGGCGACGCAGGTTTCCCCATCTTCACCGGCATCCCCATGGACGACGACACCATCCCCGGCTTCCACAGCTGGCTCCTCACCGCCGCCGCTTACACCTCCTATTTCGCCTCGCCGGCCCTCTTCCTCTATGCCGCCACCCTCTTCAAGAAACACAAGGTGCTCTACACCTTCCTCGTGCTCTACCTCATCGAGTTCGTACTCACCATCATCGCCATCCCCGTCATTGTGGCCCTGGCCCAGAGTCCCGACTTCATGGAGTGGCTCTACGACACCTTCCAACATTGGACTCCCGAGCAGACTTTCAACTGGCTCTTCGGCATCACTGCCGCTTTCAACATCATCGTCGCTGTGCTCTTCACCTGGATGGCCTGGCGCCGCCTGAAGAAGATGCCGTACTGATGTTTTGAGAAGATAAAGAAGATAGAGATGTTAAAGAAGTTAAGAAGTTAAAGTAGTTAAGACAAATGAAAAAGAATCTTTCCCTTGCCCTTGTGGCATGCGTGACCCTCTGTGGTTGCTATTTCAACCGCGACATCGACGAAACCATCGAGACCGACCGCTATACCTTGCATCTCGTTTCGCACAACATGTTTGATCACTATGAGTTCGACGAGCAAGCCGACACCCTGCTGTATACCTCCACAGTGCCTGGGCTGGCGAGGTTCCTGGGCATGGACATCAGCAACGACACCACCATGTTTGTCGTAGACGAAGCGAAACAGGACTTTCTCCCCAGCTATTCTGCCTACATCGCCGACCGCAACCCCTCGCAGCCCGACGACTACACGCCCCTGCTCCGCGCCATGATGGACCGCGGCATCCTCCGTGCCGACACCGTCTACAAGCCCCTGCAGCTCCTCGAACTATATGACTCCGCCCGTTACGCCCGCCGCATGAGTGGTGTCGACGTCGATTCCTCGGTGCTCTTCCATGTGGAGATGAAGGACGGCGAGCCGGACCCCGACCGCAGTTTCCTCTGCGCCATCTCTGTCGTCAACCAGCTCCGCGACACCTACCGTATGCCCGTCTCCCTGGGTCCCGGAGTCCGCGCCGACCTGCCCATCGAGGTGCGCTGGATGAACGAGGACTGGCCCACCGACAGCCTCTGGCTCGACGACATGGGCTTCCGCATCGTCCCCGACCCCCAGGGCCGCCGCATGCGCATCGTCGAATTCAACCGCTGCAAAGGCGATATTTGAACCAAACAAGAATACCTATGGACTTCAAGAAACAAAAACCCATATACCTGCAGATTGCCGACCGCCTCATGGAGCAGATCCTCGACGGGCAGCCCCCCGAGGACGACCGCATGCCCTCCGTGCGCGACGTCGCCGCCAGCATGGGCGTCAACCCCAACACCGTCATGCGTACCTTCGAGTACCTGCAGGGCGAAGCAATCATCTACAACCGCCGCGGCGTGGGCTACTTCGTCAGCCCCGACGCCAAGAAACGCATCCTCGACGAGCAGCGCCGCGAATTCCTCGAGGAGGAACTCCCCGTCATCCGACAGAAAATGCGAATCCTCGGCATCAGCTTGGACGAATTGAAAAATGAAAAACCTTAAACCCTAAACACTTTGTCCAGCGGCGCGGCCTTCAGGTCGCGCACAACCCTAAACCTTAAACCTTATTAAACGCCACCCGGGCCGTGGCAAAACCTCGCGCCCCTCGTTGCCTCCCGGCAACGGGGGTAGGGGGGAGGCCTATCGAAAAAACAATGAAACGTATAGCATCATTTCTGCTGGCCATCGTGCTTTGCACCAGCGCCTTCGCCCAACTGGGCAACGACAAAACCGCTCACCCCTCCGACCTCTCGGCCTCCGTGCCGGTCGACAAAAAGGTCATCATCGGCCACCTCGACAACGGATTCACCTACTATATCCGCGACAACCGCAAACCCGAGCAGCGCATCCAGTTCCGCCTCGTCAGCAACGCCGGCTCCATCCTCGAGCGCGACGACCAGCAGGGCCTGGCCCACTTCTGCGAGCACATGGCCTTCAACGGCATCAAGGGCTACCCCCACAACACCATGATTCAAAAACTCCAGGAGCACGGCATCGAGTTCGGCCGCGGCATCAATGCCTGGACCTCCTTCGACGAAACGGTCTACTACGTCGACATCCCCTCCACCGACCCCGAAATGGTGGCCATGGGCATCGAGATCCTCGACGGCTGGGCCGGCAACATCCTCTTCGACCAGCAGGAGATTGAAAGCGAACGCGGCGTCATCCACGAGGAATGGCGCGGCGGCGTGGGTCACGGCGACCGCATGCGCAAGAAGACCTTCCCCATCGTCTTTCGCGGCTCGCTCTACGCCGACCGCCTGCCCATCGGCAAGGAGGAGGTCATCATGAACTTCAAACGCCAGGCCATCGTCGACTTCTTCAACGACTGGTACCGCCCCGACTTGCAGGCCATCGTCGTGGTCGGCGACCTCCAGGACTTCGAGTACAACGGACTGAAAGGCGCCAAGGCCATGGAACAGCGTGTGCGCGACGTCTTCGGCCAGCATGCCAAAGCCGCCAACCCCAAGCCCCGTCCCGTCTTCACCATCGAGGGCAACCTCGAGCCCCTCGTGGCCATAGCCACCGACAAGGAGGCTACCTCCTCCTCCCTGGCTTTCATCTGGAAACGCCCCAAGGAACCCGTCGGCACTGTCGGCGACTACCGCCGCGACCTCGTCGCCTCGCTCGTCGCCATGATGGTCAACGAACGCCTCGGCGACCTCTGCGAGGACCCCGCAGCACCCATGATGGCCGCCAGCGCCGGCCGCGACGGCTTCATAGCACGTTATGTGCGCCAGGCCGACGACTTCACCCTCTCCGCCTCGCCCAAGGAGAGCCGCATCGACGAGGCCGCACGCCTCCTCCTCACTGAGATGCGCCGCCTCGACCAGCACGGATTCCTCCTCTCCGAACTGGAACGCCAGAAGGAAGCCCTCGTCTCTTTCTACACCCAGATGGCCAAGGAGGCCGACAAGACTGAGAGCGACGCCCTCGCCGGCGAGTACACGCGCCACTTCCTCAGCGGCGAAGTCATCCCCGGCATCCGCCAGGAATGGCGCTACGCCAAGGAGTTCGTCCCCGAGGTCACCCTCGACGAGTGCAACCGCATGGTATCCTCCTGGATCACCGACGACAACCTCGTCGTCTACCTCACCGCCCCCGAGCGCGACGGCTATCGCGTCCCCGCCGAGAAGGACCTCCGCAACATCATCGCCGACTGCCGCCAGGCCCAGACCGACCCCTGGGTGGACACCTACAAGGAGGCGCCCCTCTTCACCGACGACGTGCCCGCCGCCAAGCCCCAATTTGTCCTCCACAACGACGCCCTCGACTACACCGAGTACCGCTGCCCCAACGGCGTCCGCTTCGTGGTGAAGAAAACCGACTTCCAGGCCGACGAAATCATCTTCTCCTCCCAGAGCTTCGGCGGCTCCTCGCTCTACAGCGACGAGGACTACTACCTCGTCTCCAACACCGCCGACCTCATCGACGCCTCCGGCATCGCCGGCTTCACCGCCAACGAGGTTGGCAAGAAACTCAAGGGCCGCTCCCTCTCCGTCTCCCCCTACATCAGCTCCGAAGAGCAGGGCTTCGCAGGCTATGCCGCCCCCAAGGACCTCGAAACGGCCCTCCAGCTCGTATGCCTCTACTACTCCGCTCCGCGCACCGACCCCAACGTCTTCGCCCGCACCACCGAGCAGCTGCGCTCCCAAATCAAGCTCGTGGCCGACAACCCGCAGGTGGCTTTCTCCCAGGCCTACCTCCGCACCGCCTACCCCGACGACCGCCGCCGCGTCCTCATCCCCACCGAGGCCCAGATTGCCTCCCTCGACCCCGACCGCGCCCTGCAAATCTTCCGTGAGCGTTTCCACGACGCCTCCGGCCAGGTCTTCTTCTTCACCGGCAACATCTCCGACGCCGACATCGACCTCATTGCCCGTTACCTCAACCACCTTCCCGCCGACGGCAGCCAGCGCGCCGAACGCTACATCGACCGCACACCCGCCTTCGCCCGCGGCATCGTGCACGGCGAGGCCGTCAAAGGCATCGAGCGCCAGGGCATGCTCATCGTCCAGGGCGTGATGGACGTCGACGCCGCCAAACTCGACCCCCAGACCCGCGTGGCCCTCTCCGTGCTCAGCAATGCCCTCGAAATCACCACCCTCGAAATCATCCGCGAACAGAACGGCGACGCCTACAGCCCCTCGGCAGGCATCGGCTGCCAGCGCATCCCCCGCGGACAGGTCTCCTGGCAGTTCTCTATTGGCTGCGACCCCGACAAGATCCAGAAAATCGAGCGCGACTGCCTCGACATCCTCCGCCAGTACCAGAAGCGCGGCTGCGACGAGAAGACCCTCGCCAAGGCCAAGGAGCAGATGATTGTCAACTACGGCACCAACCGCCAGAACAACGGCTACTGGAACGGCCAGATTGCCAGCGCCTACTCCTTCGACGAGGACCACGACTACCTGGCCCGCTACGAGGAAATGGTCCGCAGCGTCACCGCCAAGCAGCTCCGCAACCTCGCCAAGCGCTACATCAACCTCAAGAACTACGCCGCCGTCTCCCTCCGTCCCGAAAACCCCGACGCCGGCCAGGCCGACTGACCACGCCACCGCTGTAGAGACGCGGCATGCCGCGTCTCTGCCGGCGGGGACGCCGGCGCTCCATCTTGGCATGCCCTGCCTCCCTCGCAACAACACCTACCGGGAGACGGGGCATGCACCGTCTCTACATGCAGGGGCCATTTGCCACCCGACAGGGGGACAAGAGGTGTCCGATACGGCATATC
>DGTB01000084.1 GCA_002394185.1 Bacteroidales bacterium UBA4347
TGGGTGTGATGGAGTACCAGCTGGGAAACAACGACAAGGCCCTGGCCCATCTGGAGCGCGCCTGGAAGGGCTATCGGGTGCCGCGGCTGAAAGGCGACGCCGCCCGCGTGATGGCCATCATCTACGACCAGGCGTTGAACAACGCTGCCAAGGCCGAGCGCTACTACCGCCAGGCCGTTGCCGACGACAGCACCGACGTCACCAGCTGGGGATTCCTGCTGGATTTCCTGCTGCGTCAGCCGGCGGCACAGAACGAGGTGCTCCCCGTGTTGCGGTCCGGTTGGCATGCGGCTGTGCAAAGTGGCAGTGCATTTGACGAAACGGGTTATATTATCGGCCAATGCATGAAGAACGAGAAGGGGAGCATGGCCATCGCGTTCCTGCAGTCGCGTTGCAACGAGGCGAAGGAGGACTTCGAGCTCGGCATCTGCCACCTCTACCTTTTCCAACTTATGGAGAAGAGCGGCGAGGACGTCGCCCACCTGCGCAAGGCTATCGAATGTTTCGAGCGCGACGAGGCTCCGGAGAATTTCCTGAATTCGCTGCGCGAGGCGCTGAAGGAGGCGGAGAAGTAAGTGATGAGTGATGAGTGTTGAGTGTTAAGTGTTAAGTGTTAAGTGTTAAGTGTTAAGTGTTATGCACACAGGGTTCTATAAGATAATCGTTGCGGTTGTGCTGTTGGGGGCTGTCGGTGGTGGCCGTGCGGCGGCGCAATGCATGGAAAACATCGGCCACCGCTATCCCACCACCTTCACACTTCACGGCGACACGCTGGTGCAGGGTGTCACCTTCTGCGAGGAGAAGATGAAAATCAACTACTCCTGCCAGCGGCAGCAGGACGGCAGCATTGTGGTAAGCGGCATGGTGACCGCCAGGACCGGCGAGGCGTTGCCATACGTGACGGTGAGCAGCCTTTACGAGATATATCACGGTAAATGTTTCTTGCCTTGGGAGGAGTTGGCTGTGACCGACAACTTCGGCCTCTTCTCCTTCCGCCGTCCGGCGCTGAGCCACCGGACGCTGGCCTTCTGCTTTGCGGGTTTCAGGCCGGAAGTTTTCGAGGAGCATTGGGACACCATTGCCGTCAGCGAGCGCGAATACATGGCGCAACGCGACGTCAGCCAGCGCTTCGACACCGCTGCCGTCACTACCGAAGAACACATACGCTTGATGACGGAATTCTATGAGGTGTTCCATTCATGTCCCGGGTGCGACGAGTATGCCTGGCTGGAGAGCGAAGGGCTGCGTTGCCGTATAGGGCGTTTCCAGCCTTCGGGCACGCTGGGGGTGCACATGCTATGGCCCATCGACGACCGCCGGAGCTTCTACTTCAACGGCATGCACTACACGAGCTTCTATGCCGACCGCCTCTTCGCCCTCTCGCCTGAGGGTGTCTTCGCCTCGCAGTCGCCCTCGTCGGGCGATTTGCGCGACCACCTGCACATCTCGCTCATCGACGGAAATGAGGTCTCCGGATTCCACGACCTCGCCCTCGACAGCGCACAGGGCGCCCTCACTGGCCTGCGCTGGGCCGAGGGCGGATGGCTCTACTTCCGCACCGAGCGTGGCGGATGCTACAAGCTGCATGTCGACATGCACCCGCAGACCAACTGCAGGATGGAGGACGTGGAGGTCGGCGAGGCCGAATACCTTGCCGCCAAAGCCTCTTTCGACCAATACAACCACGCCCGCAAGCAGTATGACACCCCCACGGCGGCCGACACCGCCGCGGTGCTCCGCTACCGGGAGAAGTACAACGTGTCGTGGTGGGACCCCATGGGCGTGGACTCGCAGGAGGTGGAATACTTCCACCTGGAGGGCACGGACATCGATATCGTCGAGATTGCCATAGGCGACGGCTGCACCACCATCATTACTGGCGACACCGCCGAGATGAATTCCTGTTGGCTGGCGCTGTCGAAAGAGGGTGTTTTCGCGGGTTACCAAGTACCTTGGGAGGTGGAAAGTCCGGGGTACATCAATCTCTACCCACTCAGTGCCGACCGTCGGAGTGTAAAACGGAGCCTTGTCTACCAGACCACTCCCGCATGGTTTCCCTACGATGGGTGCTTCTGGGGGAGCGACGGCTGGCTCTACCTCGAAGGCCGCACTGGTAACCATGACCGCGTGGTGTACCACAAGGTGAGGCTGAAGGGGAGGGGGAGTGACTGAGTAGCTGGGTGGCTGAGTCGCTGAGTTGCTGAGTGGACTTGGCTACTTAGTCACTCGTTCTCGAAAGCGTTTGGGCTGGCACAAGAGCGGTTCGATTGCCCTATTTCCGTTTCATCGTGTATGTTTCAACGACGGTGCAGTCCTCTAAGTCGTACTCGTCCTGGAATACCAGTTTGTCCGGGGTGAGTTCCACAATCTTCCATTCGGTGGGATAATTCCCTGCGTTGTACCACGTGAGGGTGTCCTTGCCGCATGTGTATCTGACCTTCCTTTTTGATATTTCCAACGGAGGCACGGGGTCGCAGCCGCCCTTGTCGTGTTCTACCATCGTGATGGAATCCTCGTCGATATCAAATGAGATATATCTGTATTCGGCGGAATCCAACTTGGGGTTGTATTGCGTGGTATCGGCAGCGCTTCCCGCTGCAACCATTTCTTCAGGGCTTTCGCTGCAATCCCATTCTTCTGTCGCAGCCACTGTCTCCCAATGCCCGACAAGAGTCTTTTCCTTGTTTGCCGTCCCGCTCTTGCAGGCGGACATCATTCCGAGGGCGTACAGCATAGCACCGACTAAAATTAGATTTTTTATATCGTATATCTTAGGCATATCACTATTGTTATTTCACGCTGCAAAGATACACTTTTTTCCTATTCGGCAAAATATAATTGTTGGTTGTCGTAAAACACCACGTTTGTTTCCGAACCATACCGTCGATAGTTAGGAAACATAACGTTACAATATAGTCAGGCAAAAGATGAGAAAAGTTTGAGTAAAAGGGGAGTAAAACCTAAAGACTATTTTTTGCATAAAGAAAGATGCCTTTGGCATCGGTGTTATCCGTACCAAAGGCATCTCTTGTACTGGTGTGTTGCTTGTCAATCGCGGCGGTCGCGGCCGAAGAGGCTGCCGATCCACTGCCTATTGAGGCGGGCGATGTTCTGGCGCTTGATCTGCTTGGGGCATTCGGCCTCGCAGGCGTAGGTGTTGGTGCAGGAGCCGAAGCCCAGCTCGTCCATCTTGCAGACCATCTTCTTGACGCGGTCCATGGCCTCGGGAAATTGCTTGCATTGCCCACAGTAAAGACCTGTGGACGGGTCAAACTCAACGATAACGGTATATTCTGACATAATTCTTTTGTTTATTTCGATTTGCATAAACACGAAGAATTATCGAATTAGCAAAATGCAATTTGATTTTTGTGCTATTATTTTTTCAGGAGAAACCATGCCGATGTTGTATAGAAGTTGCGCAGATACCTGATTGCTGTAAAAGGCCAGCGCTCTCGTATTGGCCTCAGCCCAAACTTCTGACGATAATGCGGATTTATGACCCAAAGGGTGCTGTGTACAACATGCATCCCTGTTTTTTTGACTATCCTCTCAAAACCTTCTAATGTCATTCGCGAGCGTTTGATGCTCATCAGTCCTTCTATTGTTGATTCTGACTCTCCTGTCTTCGACAGCAGGAAACGATAGACCCTGGTCGGGAGCAGATGAACAAACGGTATCTTCGACAAGGCGTGCAGGCATATCTGCTGATGTCCGCCGAAAGGCATTTGCCAGGCAGGGAATGCAAAGAATACAATTGTGTCGCGATGCATAAAGCGCTTCATGTGATGAAAGAACTCCATCTTGCAGGGCGCTTCTATGTGTTCTATCACATCGTGGACCAATATGATGTCGAACAACTCTTTCCCCGACTTGGGCTGGGGGACTAAAAGGATATCCGAGGAGATAAACGTTCCTGTCTGGTTGTTTTCCTTGAAGAACTGCGAGGCTTTTTCAATCTGACCTGCATTGATGTCAATACCCACCACTCTGCAACCCTTCTCGGCAAACGGCAGGAGGTTTCCTCCCTCTCCACAGCCAATCTCCAGCACTTTTGTGCCTGCACCGACGGGACACCACTCTTCAATATAATCAATGTAGAATTCCCTCGACGTGTTGGCAAGCTCGTTGAAATAGAGCCTTCTATCTTTGTGACGTTGTTGCATAATGCTACTGTTTTTGGTGCGATATGTACATCGGTTGCCTCTTCTAAATGAGGTTCTACCCATTAAGAGACCACGATGCGGAGCTTGACTGCATGCACCCGTCAAAAATTGATGCGCAGGCCACAGGGAAGAGAGAATGAGACGGGATGCTGCGAGAGAAATGTCGCCGGTGTCTCGGCAGGGAGACGATAGTAGCGCAACGAGGGTTCCACATAGAGGCTCAAAGCGGGCGAAAGGTGCCACTGCAGACTGATTCCCGCCCCGACAGAGCCCATTACACTGTTTCTTAATGCCACTCGCTTATGCAACTCCACATTCTGATTGACAATATAATCGGTTGCAATGGATGCATGGAGTGGCAGATGAAGCGCTGCTCCAGCACTGACACTGACCGAGATTGATTCATAACGCCAGACCTGCCACGTGACGCTCGTATGGATACCCAGGTAGAAGAGTGTCTGCTCCTGCTCCAGGCGGTTGAGGCCTTCGCCAAAGCGGAAGTGCGAGTTGAGTGACATCAGTCCCAGACCGGCACCAACCGTCCACCCGTTGCCGATGTTCTTGGACAGCATGCCATTCACCTCTACAGGGGGCAGGTGGTTCTCGCTGCGAGAAATGACACCGCCGTTGTTGTCGATGTTCGACATGGCAATCTTGCCCATCAAGATATCCTCCTGTGAAGGCAATCCGGTATGTGACGGCATGGCATATTCTCTCCAGTTGTTGATAGCAACGCCATCCGAAAGTGACAATGCATGAGGCTGGGTGAAGTTATTGGCGCCGGTCGTAGGCTGGGTATACGCCACCGTGAACGACCAGCGGCTATCCTCCGGAACACTACCTTTCATTAATGGCTCTGCGAGGATGCTCACACTGTCCCACATATCTTCCCTCACCTGCGGCCGGACGACAGTCGTATCTCGTCGCAACGGTTCGACGGGGAGCTGCTCTATGGGCGGTACTAACGCAACGGCACTACTGTCTGTCGAGAAACCCGATAATCGCTGAGGAATCCCTTGCTCCCTCTCCAAAATCGGCAATATGGTATCCACCACCGTCTCCGATGCCACCAGAGGAGGCTTCTCGTCCTTGTGATGCAGAAGCAACCAGACGACAGGCACAACCAGGAGTGTCCAGACAAACCGCAACATGGTGCGAAGCATGCGCTTGGCTCGGGTCAACTGCGACGAAGAAGAATGCGGGGCAATGCCGAGCTGATTGGCAATCTCCTGATGGCTTTTCCCCTCAAGTACCGAGAGACGAAACACCTCCCGATAGCCAGCAGGCAGGGTCGCCACTGCCTGCAGTATTTCCTCCTCGCTGATGTCCGATTGTTCTGCCGCCGGCATTTCCGCAACCTCCTCCAAGGGTAGTAACACCAGCTGACGCTGACGTCGGAGGTGCCGTATGGCCAGCCGACGGGCTATCTGACAGACCCATGACTCGTAGCGCGCTGCATCCTGAAGCTGGCCAATTTTGGCAAAAGCAATCACAAAGGCATCATCGGCCAGTTCCTCGGCCAAGAGAGGATCCTTCACAATGTGCCGACACGTAGCGACAACACGCGACCGACACCGCTTGTATAGTAGCGTCTGCGCCATCTTGTCCCCACCCTGGGCATCGTCTATCAGCTGTTCCATGTCGCTCATATCCATATATGAGGCTACCGGCAGCATAAAGACTGCATGGAGCATAAAAAAAACACAAGCCTCACACCATCGTGTGAGGCTTGTGTATAGGGATGGGGTTGCCGGTCACAATACAACAGGTTAGTTGTTTCGGTCGCGGCCGAAGAGGCTGCCGATCCACTGCCTATTGAGGCGGGCGATGTTCTGGCGCTTGATCTGCTTGGGACACTCGGCCTCGCAGGCGTAGGTGTTGGTGCAGGAGCCGAAGCCCAGCTCGTCCATCTTGCAGACCATCTTCTTCACGCGGTCCATGGCCTCGGGCTGGCCCTGGGGCAGGAGGGCGAGGTGGCTCACCTTGGCGCCCACGAAGAGCATGGCGCTGGCGTTCTTGCAGGCTGCCACGCAGGCGCCGCAGCCGATGCAGGCGGCGGCATCCATGGCCTGGTCGGCCTTGTGCTTGGGCACGAGGATATTGTTGGCGTCGGGCACGCCGCCGGTGGTGGCGCTGATGTAGCCGCCGGCCTGGATAATCTTGTCGAAGGCCGTGCGGTCCACCACGAGGTCACGGATCACTGGGAAGGCCTTGGCACGCCAGGGCTCCACCCAGATCTCGTCGCCGTCGTTGAAGTGGCGCATATGGAGCTGGCAGGTGGTCACACCGTCGTCGTTGCCGTGGGGACGGC
>DGTB01000194.1:0-633 GCA_002394185.1 Bacteroidales bacterium UBA4347
AGTTGATGAGGTCCACCTCGGCGCCCACACGTTGCACGAGCGTGTTGGTTTCCAGCATCAGGCGGTTGAGGATATGGTAGAGCAGCTGGTCGCTTGTGGCCATCATTTCCTGCGTCTCCTCGTCGCCCTCCTGCAGGTCCTCCTGAATCTCGTCGAAGAGTTTCTTCACCACCCAATGGGCCTTGCCCACGGTGACGATGTAATCGCGTCCCCAGAAGATTTTCACCTCGCGGATGCGTATAAACTTGTTGCCCTTGTCGAAATAGGGGAAGTGGAGAATGAGGAAATAATAGTCGTCATACTCGTCGATTTTCGGGCGCTGGTTGGTGCCCCTGCAGTCTTCGATATCCAAGGGGTGGAAATGATAGTCGTCCAACAGCAGACGGTAGACGTCCTCACTCGGATTGGTGATGTCAAGCCAGCGGATTGACTTGTACTGTATTGTTTCAATCATAAAACACCTCCTTGATAATCAAAATTCTACATTCGAGTATACTTATCGGTTCAATTTGCAAAGATACGAAAAAAAATTGAATGGCAACCAAAAACTTTTCCTTCCCCCACCCGACCCCTGCCAAATTCGCCCTTGATACGGCCGTTCTTATATTGTTCTTATATTGTTTACATATTGTT
>DGTB01000194.1:766-22443 GCA_002394185.1 Bacteroidales bacterium UBA4347
AGAACGGCCGTATCGGGGGCGAATTATGTCGGTGTTGTCCCCCTGGTGGGAACTGGGGCAGCGGGAGGAGGGGGATTGTCGCGGTGTTGAAAAAAATATTTGGCGGGATGGATTTTTTTGTCTATCTTTGTACAATTGCATACCGACGAGTGTCGGTGCATAAAGTATTGATAATAATAATAATAAAAATATAGAAAGAATGGAAATCACAGGCAAATTGATTCAGCTTCTGCCCGAAGTGTCGGGCGAATCGGCCCGCGGCCCGTGGGTGCGCGGCGGTTTTGTAATCGAAACCGACGGCGAATATCCCCGCAAAGTGGCCTTCACGGCCTTTGGCGAAGAGCGCGTGGCCATGGCCAAGAACATCCCGATGGGGAGCCCGGTGCAGGTGACCTTTACGCCCGAGAGCCGCGAGTTCAACGAGAAGTGGTACACCGACCTGCGCGCCTCGCGCATCCAGCCCTTCGTGCCGGGCCAGATGCCTGCCGCCCCAGCCACAGGCTATGCCTGGGCCGGAGCCCCCGCCGCCGCCCCGCAGCAGCCTGTTGCCGGCCAGCCGGCAGCCCCTGCCGCCCAGCAGCCCGGATTCGCCGCCGCGCCCCCGCAGATGGCTTCCTCGCCCGACGACGACCTGCCGTTCTAACAGGCGGAACGTCGCAAGAAGACAGGTGAAAGGTGACAAAGAATAACGCAATGGACAAAAAGGAAGTCAGGACAATGATGCGCGAGCGCAAACGCGCCGTGCCGCCGGAAGAGAAGCTGCGCCGCAGCCGCGTCATACAGCAGCGCCTGGAGGAGACGCCGCAGTTCAAGGCGGCGCATGTGGTGCTGCTCTACTGGTCGATGGCCGACGAGGTGCAGACGCACGAGATGGTGGAGCGGTGGTATCGCGAAAAGGTGGTGCTGCTGCCCTGCGTGGACGGCGACGACCTGCGCCTGCGGCAGTACACCGGGCCCGAGTGCATGGTGAGCGGCGAGCAGTTCGGCATCGGCGAGCCCACGGGCGAAGAATGGACCGACCTCGGAGCGGTGCAGCTGATTGCCGTGCCCGGCGTGGCCTTCGACCGCGAGGGCAACCGCATGGGCCGCGGCCGCGGATTCTACGACCGCCTGCTGAAGTCCACGCCCAACGCCGTCAAGATCGGCCTGGCCTACGACTTCCAGATGATGGACACCATACCCACCGAACCACACGATGTAAGGATGAACCTTGTAATAACCGATTGAAGAGCCATGCCGATGTTCTACACACCCAAGCCGCGCCAGTTCCGCTACCAGCCGCGCTTCTACGACCCCGAAAAGGAGAAGTGGGAGGCGCTGAAACAGAAGTATGCTGACGAGCGCATGCTGCGCGAGGCCAGGGAGACCGCCCTGGCGGACCTGCCGGAAGAGGCTGACGCCCCTGTGCCGACGAATCAGACGGACGACGAGCTGGCCTACTTCCAGCAGCGCGTGCGCGAGTTGGACCGCGAGGAGAAGCGCGGCGGCAAGGGTTTGACATGGAAGGACCTCTTCCGCAAACGCGAGATGCCCACCTTCAACTACCAGCCCCGCTTCGCCACCGACACCGTCGCCGCCCCCTCCGAAGACGGTGCCGAACGCATGCACAACTTCAAGCAACGCACCTCCAAAATCAAACGCCGATACGACATCGGCGACAAGGACTACATGAAACCTATCCCGGCCACCCGCATCATGCTCTACACACTGCTGGTGTGCCTGTTATTGTATTGGATTTTATTCTGAACTAATGACAATCGAAGTACTGAAATCTAAGATTCACCGAGTGACGGTCACCGAGGCCGACCTCGACTATATTGGCAGCATCACGATAGACGAAGACCTGATGGATGCCGCCAACATTATTGAAAACGAGAAAGTAGACATTTACAACATCACCAACGGCGAGCGCTTCTCGACCTACGCCATCAAGGGCGAACGCGGCAGCGGCGTCATTTGCCTCAACGGCGCAGCCGCCCACAAGGCCCCTGTGGGCAGCTTGGTCATCATTGCCAGCTATGCCAGCATGGACTTCGAGGAGGCCAAGCGGTGGACTCCGACGGTGATTTTCCCCAAGAACAACCGCCTGTGAACCCAAGCGCAGATAAGAAAAGCAAATGGAAAGACATCCTGCGAATGGTTGTCTTTCTGGGCATTGGCTTTTTCTTTATCTACTGGTTCCTGCTGAAACTCGATGCAGAGCAGAAAGCCGCCATCTGGCTGTCGTTCCGCAAGGCCGACTACTGGTGGGTGCTTGCCTGCATGGCATGCAGTCTGCTGAGCCATCTGGTGCGGGCATTGCGCTGGCGCCTGCTGTTCAAGCCCATCGGGTTCCACCCTGGCCTGAGCAACACCTTCGGATCGGTGGTGGTAGCCTACCTGGGCAACCTGGCATTCCCGCGTGCGGGAGAGGTGATGCGTTGCGCCACCCTGCGCACGAGCGAAGAGATCCCGATGGAGAAATCGCTGGGCACTGTGGTCACCGAACGCATCATCGACCTGCTGGCCTTTGTGGTCATCGTGGTCATCGGCATGCTGGCCATGTTCGGACAGGCCAAGGATTGGCTCTACGACACCCTTTCGGAAAAATACAACAACCTGCCCAATATGGGCATGATTCTCGGCATTGCGGCAGGATTGGCCATCGTGGCTTTCGTGGCGTACAAGCTCTTCTGGAAGAAGCTGCTGCACATCGGAATATTCAAGAAAATCAACGATCTGGCAATCGGCATGGTGGATGGTGTGAAAAGTGTTTTCCACATGGGCACACAACGCACCATCCTCTTCCTGGCCTACAGTGCAGTGATTTATCTGCTATACATTCTGGGCGGGCTCATCATCTTCCAGGCTTTCCGCGACACCTCGTGGCTGGGCATGCAGGCCGCCTTTGTCGTCTACCTCTTCGGCTCGGTGGGCATGACCTTCTCGCAGGGCGGCATCGGGGTGTATCCGGTGCTTGTGCAGCTGGCTTTGGCCATCTATGGCATCAGCATGGAGGTGGGCACCGCCTGCGGATGGCTCCTCTGGGGGTCGCAGCAGGCCGCGGTGATTGTGGTAGGAGGAATCTATATAACCTATTTCAGCATCAAGAAAAGAAAGAAAACAAACTAAAATAAAAATAATTATGGAAAAGACACGCTGTTTGATCATCGGTTCGGGCCCTGCGGGCTACACCACAGGCATCTATACCGGTCGCGCAGACCTGAAGCCCATCCTCTACGAAGGCGAGCAACCCGGTGGCCAATTGACCATCACCACCGAGATTGAAAACTTTCCCGGCTATCCGGAGGGTATCAGCGGAACAGCCATGATGGAAGACCTGCGCAAGCAGGCCGAGCGTTTCGGCACCGACGTGCGTCGAGGCTACATTGTGGATATCGACCTCAGCCAGCGTCCCTTCCATGCCAAGGACGACCACGGCTTGGAGATAGAGGCCGAGACCGTGGTCATCGCCACCGGCGCCAGCGCCAAATGGATTGGCCTCGAGAGCGAGAAACAATTCTACGGACAGGGCGTGTCGGCCTGCGCCACGTGCGATGGCTATTTCTATAAGAACCAAGTGGTTGCCGTCGTCGGCGGTGGCGATACCGCCTGCGAGGAGGCCAACTACCTGACCACCCTCTGCTCGAAGGTCTACCTGGTGCACCGCCGCGACGAACTGCGTGCCTCCAAGGCCATGCAGCACCGCGTGCTCACCAATCCCAAAATCGAGATGTGCTGGAACTCGCGTCCAAGCCGCATACTCGGCAACGACATGGATGGCGTCACCGGCATCGAGCTGGAAGACACCAAGACCGGTGCCAAGAGTGAGAAGGAGGTGACAGGCGTCTTCGTGGCCATCGGCCATAAGCCCAACACCGATTTCCTCAAAGGTCAGGTCGAGCTGGACGAACAAGGTTACATCAAGGTGCAGAATCCCACAAGCGCCACCAACATTCCCGGCGTTTTCGCTGCCGGCGATGTGTGCGATCCCAACTACCGCCAAGCCATTGTGGCTGCCGGAAAGGGCTGTGTGGCCGCTATGGACGTGGAACGTTTTCTGCAAAACAATTGAAAATAAAGCCATGGGAGTCTCGACAGCCGCAATACCAGGTGCACGGCGCCTTTTGGCGCTGGTGACTTGCATGCTTTTCCTGTTCACTGCCGAGGCTCAAATCAGACAGATTCCAGGCACCACCATCAGACGCCCCCCTACTGGTTCAATGTCACCCATGGGGCGCGTTGGCAGCTCCAACAATACAAACTTTACAGCTGGAAGCGACAGCAACTACACCGACACCTCGGCCACAAAGGGCCTTGTCTACGTCACTGAAACACCCGATTCCGTATTGCGGAGCAAGGTATTTTTCTTCCACTATGCTCCACATAGTGTGAAGATTGACGAAATATGGAATCCTACCCTCGACCCAACAGGTGTGCAGTACAACGACCCGTTGGACGCTTTCAACGGCAACTTCTACTTGGGTCAAGGCACTATTGGACATCCCCACATAGCCTTATATCCTACCATAGCAGAAGGCCTGAACTACTCCCTCATGGACGAAGGGCAAGACGGCTACCTGAAAACGACCGAAAGCATACGTCTTTACCAGACACTTACGCCATACACAATACTCTCCTACAACAACACACTGAACAAAGACTATCTTGTGCGCGTAGCCCATACGCAAAATATCATGCCCGGTTGGAACGTTTCTTTCGACTACCAGTTGATATGCCCCGAGGGGAACCTCTCCGGTTCTGGTGCAAAAAACCACTATCTGGATGCCACAACCAATTATTTCTCAAGAGACTCGCGGTTGCAGGTGCAGGCGGGATTCATCTGGCAATCACTGACAATGGACGAGAACGGAGGGTTGAGCGACGACAGTTACTTCACCGACAACCATACAAGCAACCTCGGCGGACTACCCGTGAAGCTATCCAATTCCGCATCCAAAAGTTTGCATCACAACGCCTTTGTACATGCCATATATAATTTTGTTCAGCAGGTTGAGAGGCACCGGCATCGTGACTCGCTGGCTGTGCGCTATGACACTGTGAGTGTAGACAGCATCCAGATGGTGGTTGACACCATAGAGATTATAGACACCATTGCTGTGGGTAAACCTCACGTAATCAATGCCGGTATTATCGGCGTTGAAGGTGAGTATGCACGCTGGAAGAGAGCCGCCTACCTGTCGAGTTTCTCCGACTCGTTGCTGTGGAACGATGTCAACGCGACCCTCTTTTGGACCAACGATGCCTATCCCGACTATCGATGGCACAATCCGCTGAAAATAACCCTTGGCGTCAAAGCGCAACGCCTCGGTGCCATCGTCACAATCGACACCTCGACAGGACCTGACACGCTGGTGACTTCTGCCGTAGTGAATCCTTTTGTCAAGGCTGAAATTGCGCTTGGTAAAATCACCTTGAAAGCCAACGGCGAGATGAACAATACGCCGCTTGGACTGCATGCCAACCTCAGTGAGCCTGACTATCACGCCGATGCATCCATCAGTGTCGACTTCGACAGCGCCGGAAACTCAGGATTCGAACTCATCGCTGCCACACAACGTCAACTGCCAGAGATCCGCATGTTGCACGCTTCGAATTACACACTAAATCCCATCAATTCACAGCGTTACAGCCTACACCTATACCACAATAGTGACAAAGGATTCTTCCGTCTTGTCGACCTCAGTGCCAACATGTCTCACATGAGTCACAATTATTGGTACGACACGACGCTGAATATTCAGTCCGGCAACAAAGACTTCTGGATGTATCAAGTTGCACTCTCTTTGAACCTGCAATGGGGATGGTTCCACATCGACATGCAGCAGCTGATACAGCACAGCACCGACAAAGAACAGCTGGATGCACCTCTATGGGCCAGCAAAAACTCTATCTACGCGGATTTCAATCTTTTCCGCCGTGCATTGCGCATGCAGGTGGGTGTAGACATACGCTATTACACACGCTTCGCTCCCGATGGCTACGACCCAGCCACAGGCATATTCTTCCAACAAGATGTCGAAACAGGCGACTACTTCTGGGGAGATGCCTTCATAAACCTGCAGGTAAAACGTGCAAGCATCTATATTAAAGCCGGACATGTCAATGCCTTGTGGGAGAATCACCCACAATATTTCCTCCTGCCTCACTACCCGGGCACACGCTTCGGCCTGTTCTGGGGCATGACGTGGAATTTCTTCGATTAAGAAAACAAAAAGAATATGAAACGACTGATATTTGCCACCAACAACAAACACAAGGTGCAGGAAGTACGCGCTGCACTCCAAGGCCATGTGGAGGTTGTCAGCCTGGCCGAGGCGGGCCTTGCAGGCGAAATACCCGAAACGGCCGACACCCTGCAGGGCAATGCCTTGCAGAAAGCCCAGTGGGTATGGGAACGCACTCATACAGATTGTTTTGCCGACGATACCGGCCTTGAAGTCGAGGCACTTGGCGGTGCACCGGGAGTCTACTCCGCCCGCTATGCAGGAGAGCACTGCTCCTTCGACGACAATATCAACAAACTGCTTGCCGCCCTGAATGGCAAGACCAACCGTAAAGCTGATTTCCGTACAGTCATCTGCTTGATTGAGAACAATAAACCACGCTATTTTGAAGGACGCGTCGACGGACAAATTCTCACCGAACGTCATGGTGCCGAGGGCTTCGGTTACGACCCCATATTCATGCCCGACCGTTTTGCCGTGAGTTTTGCCGAAATGCCTCTCGAAGTGAAAAACAGTATCAGCCACCGCGGACTGGCAGTGGCAAAACTGAAAGAATATCTGGAGGCAAAATGAAACAAGTCTATCCCACCACCATCCAAAGCGGCATGTCGCAAAGCGAGAGTTATATTCTCATGCTCTGCGAGCCAAACAGCAGCACACAAATTCCCATATTCATTGGTGCACATGAAGCGCAAGGTATCCTGTTGGCCAAAGAGGCTGTGAAAACACGTCGACCAATGACGCATGAACTAATGGTTCACATAATGAACGATTATGGATTGTATATCAGGGAGGTGACAATTGACAAAGTATCCGAAGGAATCTTCTATTCAACACTCCACATGACTGACGGATTCAACGAGAAGACATTCGACAGCCGCACTTCCGACGCCATCACACTTGCCCTGCTCTGCGATTGCCCCATCATGGTGGCCGAAGAGGTACTCGAGGAAACCAGCGTCAAGATGGACACCCCACCCTTCAAAGTCACTCCATCGGACCCGCAGGAAGAGATTGCCCGCCTCGAGCAGGAACTCCTGGCCTGCGAAGAGCGCGAAGAGTACGAACGAGCTGCCGAAATACAACACCAAATCGAACAACTGAAACAAAACCAATAAAATACCCATACAACAACCTCCCGTATGCAACGCTTCCGCCCATACGTACTTCCCGTGGCAATTGTTCTCGGTCTTCTGTTGCACCGCTGGTGTGCAATGTTTTCTTTTCTTGTTCCCTTCATCATCTTCACCATCCTTCTGCTCACCTTCACAGCCGTCGACCTGCGCCGCTTACGCATGTCCATCATCGACCTTTGGCTCATTCTCTTCCAGATTGTTGTAAGCATCTCTTGCTATGTATTAATCACGCTTTTAGGCGGCAGTCACATCGTTGCCGAAGGCGTACTTATCGGAGTGCTGTGCCCAGTGGCCTCGTCGGTTGCCGTGGTGGCCTGCATGCTGGGGGCCAATCGCGAGATGGTGACCACCTATACCATTGTGGGCAACCTCATGGTAGCCATTGTCGCACCGGTGGTATTCTCACTTGTCGGCGACCACCCCGAGTTGGGAATATGGAACAGTTTCTTGCTGATGATAAGCAAGATAGGTGCCACTCTGGCCCTACCCTTCTTCATAGCAGTAGTGCTGCAGTTCCTCCTGCCCAACGTCAACAACTTCATTGCCCGCTATAAAGGCCTGGGATTTTATCTATGGTCCGTGGCATTGCTTTTCACCCTTGGACAAACCATTGATTTCATCTTCCTGCATGGCGAAAGCAACTGGATTTCAATAGCCTGGCTCGGAGGATTGTCGCTTCTCTTCTGCATCATCCAGTTCAGCTTCGGACGATGGCTCGGACGACGCTATGGCGATGTCATCGGTGGTGGCCAACTTCTCGGACAAAAGAATTCGGCCATGGGCATCTGGATGGCCAACACATTCCTATCGCCCCTCTCCGCTGTCTTCCTGGCCTTTTACAGCGTTTACCAGAACCTCTTCAATGCGTGGCAAATAGCTAAAATGAAAAAGAAATGATCAAAGCAGCTTTTTTCGACATCGACGGCACTCTTCTGAGCTTTGAGACCCACCGTGTCTCGCCCGGCACCATACGCGCTTTCGACTGCCTGCATCGCGCCGGCGTCCGCACCTTTCTCTCTACCGGTCGCCCCGATGTACTCATTCCTCAGATGCCTGTCACTTTCGAGGCGAAAATCACAATGAATGGTGGACTGGTCTTTACCAACCCCACCGAGACAACCCCTTCGAAGATTCTCCTGAACAACCCCATCCTCGATAGAGAACTTCAAGTATGGCTTGATATGGCAAAAGACAAAAAACTGTGCACCATGGTGTTCACGGAAAAGTCCATGCTCCTTGCCAACCCCAACGAGGTAGGTCTCAAGCTGCGTAACCAACTGGAATTCGAAATGCCCCCTGTGGTGGACATCGAGCAAATGCGCGGCGAAACGGTCTACCAAATCATTGCCATCATGCCGGGTGAAATGGACGCCCCCGTGGCCGAACTCCTCCCCCACTGCCGCCTGCCTCGCTGGCATCCCTATTTCACTGACATTGTGGCCCATGACAACAGCAAAGCCCATGGTATGGAGGCCATCTGCCAACACTATGGAATACGACAGGAGGAGACCCTCGCTTTCGGCGATGGCGCCAACGATATCGAAATGCTCGAATGGGCCGGTATCGGTGTGGCCATGGGCAACGCCGCCGACAACGTCAAAGAACATGCCGACCACATCACCACCGATGTGGACCACGAGGGCATCGAAAACGCTGTAAACATGTTGCTATGAAGACTTTAGAGGAACAACTCGACGAGACCCTGCGCTTGCTGGAGAGCTACCAGGACCTATCCACTGACCAAGAGGAGGATGACAGTTTCGTGGCCCGCGGCAATGGTTTTTGCGACCGCAAGTACAGCGACGACTTCCTACAGCTGCAGATAGCCCAACTCACGGCACGGGCCGCAGCCATCAGAAAAGAAATAGAAAAACCTTAAGCCATGATATACGAAATAGCACTCATACTGGTCATTATCGGCGCTCTGGTTGTCGTCATATCCGAAAACAGGAAACCTTATATCTCCATTTTCTGGATTCTCTTCATCACCCTTCTACCGGGTGTAGGGCTGGTGTTCTACCTGATTCTTGGCAAAGACTACCGTAGTCGCCGCGTCATCAGGCCCGATGAGATGGAGCGCTTCGATGTGCTACGCAACAAAGCCGTGGGAGACAGCACCGTAGACCACCTCCCTGATGAAAAATACAACAAACTGGCCAGCATGATGCTTGGTGCCAACGACACACCAGTGCTCAGCGGCAATAAGGTGCGTTTCTTCACCGACTTCACCCCCATGTTCCAATCGATGCTCGACGATATCTCGCGCGCCAAAAAATTCGTACACATTCAATTCTATATTGTTGAAAATGACGAGGTAGGACACCAGTTCAGCAGCCTGCTCATCCGCAAAGCCCAGGAGGGTGTCGATGTGCGGTTGATGTTCGACAGTTGGGCCAACCTCTTCGTACGCAGCGAATACTACGACCACATGCGCCGCGGAGGCGTCAAAGTGCAGTCGTTCCAGAAAATCATCCCCTCCATGTTCAACCGCGACGTGAATTGCCGCACACACAGAAAGATAGTGGTCATCGACGGTCACACAGGCTACACCGGCGGCATGAATATTGCCCGCCGCTACCGCGACGGCATCAACCACGGCGTTTGGCGCGACACCCATATACGCCTCCAAGGCCCCGCTGTGGCTCAACTCGAGCTGTCCATCCTGGCCGACTGGCGTTTCTGCACGAAGGAGATGTTGGACGAGCCGCGTTTCTTCCCCCCCGTAGCAAAACCGGAAAGCAACACGCATACATCACTTGTACAAATTGTTACATCCGGTCCTATGGACGAATGGAACACCGTGATGCAAGGCATGGTGCAGGCCATCGCCCAGAGCCGACGCTACCTCTATCTGCAGAGCCCCTACTTCATACCCACGCACCCAATCCTGATGGGGCTGCGCAACGCTGCCCTCGCCGGTGTAGATGTGCGCTTGATGCTGCCCGCCAAGGCCGACCGTGGCGCAATAACACTCTATGCATCAAAGTCCTACTTCCGCGACCTGCTGCCTGCTGGTGTGAAAATATACCTCTACAACAAGGGCTACCTGCATGCGAAAACGATGGTTTGCGACGACGACTTTGTCACCATCGGCTCCACCAACATCGACCCCCGCAGCCTGGAGCAGAATTTCGAGGTGAATGCTTTTCTCTACGACAGCGAACTGGCATGCCGCCAACGCGACATTTTCCTCGACGACCAACAGAGCTGCACACTCGTCAACCCCGACCTTTGGCGCAACCGACCGCGCATGGAGAAATTCCTCGAATCCACCGCCCGAATCTTCACGCCAATCCTGTAACCTATTTTTGACAAAAACACCGCTTACCGGATTCTCGTCCAACCGGAATCCGCGTGGAATCATGTACCCATAATCGACTTACCAAAACCCTATTTTCACCCTATCATCTCCCACCATGGTAGGAGTTGGTTAGGAGTTGGTAGGGAGTTGGTAAGGATTTCGTAAGGCGTTCATTCTGATTATCTGTTAGTTACGCATGTTATAAACACATACAAAGCAGAGAACCAGCCACTTAATGTATTTTTAACATTATTTTGTGGCTGGTTTCCGGACAATGGTCACTGAGATGTAAACGCAAAAATCAGGCAACCATATTTAACACTTTTTCCTTTATTCAAGGGTCAGGATGAGGCCGAATTTGATGGGGTAGAGTTCCTGCACCGAGGAGCGGAAGGTGCTCATGGTGGGCAGCTGGAAGTAGAGGCCGATGTTCTCGTAGCTGAGGGTGGCGCGGAGGTCCAGCTTGTAGGGGTTGATGTATTTGTTGATGCTTTGGTCGCGTTCGGTGCGGTCCTCGAGGTCGGTGTCGTACTCGCGGCGCAGGCCTGTGTGGCTGCCGCCCCAATGGATGCCGGGGAGGGCGCTGAGGGTGAGGCTCCAGTCGTGCCAGAGGTCGAAGCGGAAAGTCAGCGGGACAACGACATAGCGCGTGTTGAGCCATGAGGTGCAGCTCTGGTCGCCGCCGTCGGAGAAGGCGTAAGGGTCGGTGGAGGTGCTGAGCGATACCTCGTTGGCCTCGAACTTGTACTTGTCCCACTCCAGGCCGAGGCCGACGTAGAAGCCGAAATGGCGCGTGCCGACGAGGGGGTAGTCGACGGAGAGCTGGATGTTGTTGAAGCTGGTGCGGACAGCGGCGTCGCCGTCGACGCCTTCGAAGCCGTTGAACATCGAGGTGCCCCAGTTGTGGAAACCCCAGGCGAAGTGGAGGGCCACGTCGCGATGGCGCCAGACGGAGCGGCTCTTCTGCTGGCCGTCGTAGGAGTAACTGCGGTTGGGTTGCCGCGAGTGCATGGCGTTCTTCACGCTGTCGCCCTGCTGTTTGACGCGCGACCTTTGATTCCTGATGTACTGGGAATAGGAGGTGTCGCTGCCGACGTTCTCAACGGTGTCGTCGTAGCAGTAGTTCCAGTTGACAATACAGTTCGGGCACTGGCGCACCGTTTGCGACCGCGAGCTCATGCCGGGTTCGTTCCGTTCTTGGAAACAGTCGATGGTGATGTGGGCGTAGTCCTCGGGCAGCACCTCGAAGCCGAACTGCATCATGCGCACCTCGGAGTGGATCTGCGAGTAGTCCTCGGCCTGGAGCGATATGTTGACCGCCCAGACGGAGTCGGCCAGCGAGCCGCTGAAAAGTGCACTGGCATAGTCCTTTGTGTGCACCGTCAGCTTCGGGCGTTTGCCGAAACTGCCCACGAATGTCAGGTTGGAATAGTCCTCGGCCACGAAGGCGATGGAGCGTCCTTCGGGCAGCAGGAGGGTGAGGTCGGTGCTGGAGCCGGGGATGGTCAGGCGGCCTTTCTTCACGGTAGCCACCTGGTATTGCTTGTAGGTCTGCAGCATCATGGGGCCGCTGGTGGGCTTCACCATGAGGCGCGAGTATTCGCTGAGGCGTATCTCGCTCACCTCGTCGGGCACCTGCTGCGTGTAGGTCTGCTGGGCTTGGGAAATTTGAAAATTGAAAAACGAAATTATGGCTAATAACAAGGTCTTTTTCATAAGGCGTTGGTTTTAAAGAATGATACCAAATTTGACGGGGAACAGTTCGTCGCAGCTGCCCTTGAAGGCCGGGAGCATCGAGGCCTGGAAGTAGAGGCCCAGGGAGCGGTACTGCAGGGAGATGCGGGCGTCGAGCTTGTAGGGGCGTATGTAGGGGTTGATGCTGTAGTCCTTGATGTTCACTTCGTCGTCGCCGCTGGTGATGTCGCGGCGCAGGCCGGTGTGGCTGCCGCTCCAGTGCAGGCCGGGGATGGCGGCGAGGCCCAGTTTCCAGCGGCGTCCGAGGTTGAATTTCACCTCGATGGGCAGAATGACATAGCGCGTCAGCAGGCGGCTCTCGCTGTTGGCCACGGTGCCGTTGGACAGATGGTAGGGTTCGGCGGTGAGGTCGAAGTGGATATCGCCGCGGTGGAATTTGTACTTGTCCCACTCCAGGCCCAGGCCGGCGTAGAGGGCCACATGCTTGGAATAGACCACGGGATAGTTGAGTGTCAGCAGGATATGGTTGAACGAGGTGCGCACGGCGGCGTCGCCGTCCATGCCGGCGAGGCCATTGAGGCGGTCGGTGCCCCAGTTGTGGAAGCCCCAGGCGAAGTCGAGGTTGGTGCCCCAGGAGTAGCGCTTGCTGCTGCGGAGCTTGATTTTGCGCACCAGGTCGGAGAGGGCATCGGCGTCGAGATCGGCGAGGTCGTCAAAGTCGAAGGCGTCGTCGTTAGTGTTCCAGAAGTCTTCCTCCTCTTCGGGGTCGAGGATGAGTCTTTCTCCGTTTTGAATCCTGTGGCCGATATGGATGGAGGCGTAGAGGGTGTTACTGAAATTCAACATGGTGCCGTCGGAGTCTCCTATCGGCTCGATAACGAAGGCTTTGAGGCGAGAGTAGTCTTTAACGGTGAAATCGAGGTTGCGCATCTTCAGGCGGCTATGGGCGTTGAGGCGCGAGACATCGGCGAGGGACACCACCATGCAGTCGGCATAGAGGGTGTCGAAACTGTTTTTGGCGATGATAGTGGCGGCATCGTCGCCCACCAGTTCCAGAGTGCCGGGGAAGTGGAATGAGCCCTGGAGGGTCACCTCGCTGGTGCCCGTGGCTTCAATGCGGGTAACGGTGCCGGGATTGAGGTGGATGTGCACGGTGCGGTCGAGGCGCGAGAAGGTCATCACGCTGCCGCTGACATTGACCTCGGCGCCGTTCGGCATCTTGCCCGTTTCGTAGCTGCTGCGGCTGTCGGGGACAATGAGGGCCTTGCAGTCGTTGAAGACCAGGGTCTTGACGGCCTCGGGCAGGGCCGTGCGGCCGGTGTCCGTTTCGGCTGTCTGCGCCATGGCGGCGAAGGGCAGCAGGAGGACCATTGCGAGGATAAATCGGTTGTGTTTCATAATGTAATGGTTTTATTAACGATTGTTTTTCTTGTTGTCGAAACGTTGGCGGAGGGGGGCAACCACGGCCTCCTCGAGCTGGCGGCTGTCGGGCAGGGTGCGGCTGACAAGGCGACCGAGGGGGTGCTCGTTGAGGGCCTCGTGATAGGCGTCGTTGGCTGCAAGCAGCATGTCGCCCCAGTCGGCGGAACGGTCGTAGACGATGAGGTTCCAGGACTCGATGGGAGCCGCCTCGGCGGGGTCGTCCTCGAAGGCGATGAGCATGTCGGTCTCAATGGGGGCCGGGGCGACGGGCGTTGAGGTATCCGTTGGCACGGGTGTTTCGATAGAGGCGATAGAAGGGATAGAGGCGATAGAGGGTACGGGCTTGGGGGCGGGCTGGATGACAGGCAATTGTTGCTGCTGTTGTTGCGGAGTTTCCGCAACGGGGCGGTTCTCGGCCACGAAGAGGGGCACCTCCATCTTGTCCATGATGCCCATGCGCATGGCTGGCAGCATCAGCAGGAGCACCACGGCGGCGGCAGCGCCGAAACGCAGCACGGCGGGCCAGAGGGGGGCGGAGTGGCGTTGTGGCACAGCGGCGTAGTGGACGCTTTCGTCCTTCTCCAGCCGCGGAGCATCGTTGTAGAGCGCCAGAAGCTCGGCGGCATCGGGGTGGGTAGAGAGCCAGGCCTCGACGTCGGCGCGCTCCCCGGCGTTCAGCTCGTCTTCGGCATAGCGCAGGAGCCACAGTTCGTAGTTGTTGTTATCTATCGTTGTCATATCCCATAAGTTTCAGTTGTTTACGCATCGCCACGCGGGCGCGGAAAAGGTAGACCTGCACCTGGCTGTCGCTGAGCGAGAGGGTCTCCCCTATCTCGCGGTAGCTGTAGCCCTCGACATCGCGCAGCTGGAGGATGGCCCTCTGCACCTCGGGCAGTGCCTGCAGGCTGCGCTCGATGGCCTCGCGGAGGTCGAAGCGGAGGTCGGGGTCCTGGTAGCCCGGCGCGAGCGCCTGCGTAGCCTCGGCATGCTGCTGCACCACCTTGGAGTGCCTGAGGGTCTGCATCAGCGAGCGGTAGGCGGCGCTGAGGAGATAGCCCTTGCCCTTGTCGCGCGGCACCTCGTCGCGGTGGTTCCAGAGGGCTGCCAAGGCTTCCTGCACGGCGTCCTCGCAGTCGCTCCGGCTTCCGCCGCAACGCAAAGCGAAGCGCATCGCATCGTCGGCCCACAGGGCCACACCGTTGTTATATTCCTTGGCTGTCAAAGAGGTCTTTTCTTGTCCGTTTACATACAATAATTGCGTAAAGGGGGTGTAATATTACAATTGATAACGCATTATTTAACAAAAAAGTATTTCCAACTTATCCGACACGCATATTAACTAAGTCATAAGATAATGGTTTGCAAACAATTAATAAGACACAGTGCTATGATTATGAAGTTTTTTTTTGTCATATAAAATATTTTTTGTATTTTTGCAGTCGCAAACCGAAAGGAATGGTTTGTCGAGAAAGAAGCATTTTATGCTCCTTATTCCTCAGATGTAAAACTGGACACTTTACATAAAGAAAACAAGGAATAAAGGAATAGTAAATGCTCCACATTAATGTGTATAGCATAGACAATATACTATACCATCCGTGGAGCGACTCATTCAAACCTTTATTTTGTTTTCAAGGGAGTCCAGCCCTACATCTGAAAATAGGGTCAGAAATGGATGGCTCCACTTTCTTCGTTGATTGGGTATTGCTTGGGTTGAGCCAGTCCGGGCGGAAAATAATTAATGAATATGAAAACAAAAAGACTATTTTGGATTGCGACGTGTATTTGCTGCATGGCGGTGACTGTGGCCTGCGGAGGCAGCAAGAAGACGGCTTATTTGGAGAATCCCTGCTCCGATTGCATATCGACAGATGAAATGGTTCGGGCGACCGCTGTACGCGAAAGTATGGACCAGCAGATGGCAAAGCAAATGGCTCGCAGCAGTGCCTTGGAGGAGATGGCGTCGAAACTCAGCGTGACCGTCAAGGCCGTCATCGACGACTACTACAATAGTCGCAGCGTGAACATGAACGAAGAGATGAAACGCCGCTTTGAAGGATTGTCGCGACAGGTAATCGACCAAAGCATCAAAGGATACCGTACTGTCTGCGAGAAATATACCGTCAGCACAAAATCCAATGGAACAGAAGTTTACAAATGCTATTATGGTATTGAATTAGGCAAGGAAAACGTCGCAAAATCACTCTACAAAGGACTTTCTTCCGATGACAAACTGCGCCTCGACTACGACTATGAAAAATTCAAAGAAGAGTTCAACAACCAATTGAACCGCATGGATCAAAACCGATAAGACACAGCCGCAATGAGACGAGTGCTATCTATTTGCTTGATGCTAATACCGATGATGGTTTGGGCACAAGGAGAACGTCCTGCGTGGTACGATGTCAACTCGCGTCAATTGCTATACCCTTCCTCCGAATACTTTGTTGGATTCGCAAACGGATTTGTCCATAAAGGGGAGAGTATAGAGACGGCTGCAGCGCGAATCAAGAGCGATGCACAAAGCGACGCCGCTCAAAACATACAGGTGCATGTGAAGAGCGTAACACTTGATGCAGTCCAAAGCGCACAAGAGCGGACTTCAAGTGGATTTAACGAAGAGATACGGAGTTTCTTCCAACGGCGAACCGAGACGAGTACAAACATGGACATTCCGAATCTGAAATCGGCTGTATGGAGCGATACGAAAACAGGTGAAGTAGCGGTACTGGTGTACACGAGGCGTCGTGACTTTGTTCGCTACTACGACCGGCAAATCGAATCGCTATTGGGTAAAATGGAGATGGCCATGGAGAGAATCCAACAACAGGAACAGCAGGGGGCACAAATAAAAGCCCGTGCCACCGCTGAAGAATCATTGACCATATGCCCACAGGTGGAATACGCCCAGAAAATGATGGTTCTCGGTGATGCTGACGCGACGATGGACGATTTGCAAATGCCTCGCTATTCTGGCATAGTTAAACAGCTTGTCTCCGCCATCGAACGTCTTCGACACTCGACAGCATTTTTTATTAAAAGTCACGCTGTTGTGGATGGTAAAAATTACAATCTCTTCGAGAAAGAATTATGCGGCCTGCTTGCCGAGAAGGGGTGCCACTTCACAGAGGAGCGAGAGAGCGCCGACTGGATTATTGACATCGATGCCACCATCATCAATACCACCCACCGCGAAGGGATGGCCTATTTTGTCTACGTTGACGGCACAATGACCGTTCATAATGGCAGGACAGGCAAAAATGTCTATAACGACCGCCTGTCGACCCTTGATGCGAACCACTATGACGGCATCAAAGGTGGAGACTTCAATGTCGAACGAGCCACACGCATTGCCTATCACGAAACAGCGCGCGTCGTCGCCAATGCCATATTAAATTTAGTGCAGGAATAAATACAAAACCCGAACTATTAATACAATACAACCATGAGAAAAACACTATGCCTCCTCGCCACAATATTTATGGCAATTGCAGTGGAAGCACAGCAGAAAGTAGCCATTCTGGAAACCGTCGACAAGGCACAGAACGTCAGCTATGGCGTCAAACTACTGCTTCGCAGCAGCTTAACCTCAGCCATATCGAACACTCCCGGATACGAAGGCTACGACCGCGTAGATATGGCATCCATTGCCGGAGAACAAGAATTCCAACGAACCGGTAACGTCAGCGACAGCCAAATCAAGCAACTCGGCGTAGCCACGGGAGCATCCTATGTATTGGTGGCTGAAGCAGCCCTTTACGACGATCGCAACATCATTATCACAGCCAAGATCCTTGACGTCGAAACTTTCGGTATCAAAAGCTCCGCCGTACAGGTGTCGGGCACATCGCCCAGGGATATGCAAAGTTCGTGTGCCGACCTTGCCAAACAGCTTCTCAAACCCGAACCTGTTACATCTGTCGTATCCAAACCCTCACAAAAAGCCGTTCAAAAGCCCACACAACAGGTAAGTCTCCCCACTACATCCATTGTTAGTATGCCGGGAGAAACCAATCCCGACCCCCTGGCTACACTTACTGACGGCACAACAGTATACGTTGCCACACAGGACGAAGAAGAAAGATTGAACTACGACGATGCCGTCTCTGCCTGTTCTTGCAAAGGCGCAGGATGGAGACTGCCTACCGTGGCAGAACTGAAACTATTAGAAAAGAACAAGGGTCGTTACGGAAACCTTGCCACCGCCTATCGTTACTGGGCCATAGAAGGAGGTATCACCGTCGATATGAGCACCGGTTACAAAGTCAACACAAAGAACTCCGTCAAAGCCAAAGTGCGCTGTGTCAAAGAAGAGAAACAATAATCACAAAGAAGAACACCCATTTTTCAACATTATTATTAATCATTAAATTTCAAAAAAATGAAAAAAATTTTATCAATTGCAGCTGTGGCAGCCATGATGCTGTTCGCCGGAAAAGCCAACGCGCAGATTACCCTCCATGCAGGATGGCAGAATGCAACCGTCAAATTAGAAGGTATGGGATCCAGCTTGTCTCGCGACTATAGCGGTTTTTATGCCGGCGCCACTTACGACTACGACCTCGGCATGGCCTCAATCTTCGTCACACCCGGTGCCGAACTCAGCTATTGCACGTATTCAGAGGAAGGTGAATCAGCCGACCAAATCGACCTTCGTATACGCCTGTGGGGTCGTTGGAATAAAAACCTCACGGAAGACATTGTCTTCGGCGTCTTTGCCGGCCCGTCCATTAACATCGGTATTGGGGGTGCATTATATAGCGACGCCGAAGACTATCTAAGCAGATTCGATCTCGGCCTGACCTTTGGTGCCCAGATTCGCTACAACAAAATCGGCATCGAGGGTGGCTATAACCTCGGCTTGCTCAACCGTTATTCTGGTGAAGGCGACGGCACCATCAAGTTTAGTACTCTCTTCTTTGGACTCAACTACATTCTTTAAAACATAACACTGGGAAACGTAAAACAAATCCGAGAAATGGATATTTTTTCCATTGCACGAATGAACTGATTTACAAAATATCGGAATTGTATTTCAAAACCATCATCCGTTTCCCAGCATTAGCAGGGTGCGCAATATGCGCACCCTGTTTTTTTCCCCTCTGCCCCTTTGATGGTAAATACTACTGAAAGAACAGATGTTCGATGAGAATCTTGACGCCGAGGCCTATCAGTACAGCGCCGGCGATGATGTTGGCGGTGCGCTCGGGGATGGGAATGTTGCGCTTGCCGAGGAAGATGCCCAGCAGGGCTACCAGGAAGGTGACGATGCCGATGACCGTGACCACACCCAAGACTGCATTCATGGGCATGTCCAGCCCCAGGCCTATGCCCACCGCCAGACCGTCGATGCTGGTGGCGACGCCAAGCATGCTGTAGTTGAGCAGCAAGTAGCGCGAGGAGGAGACTTCTTTCTTCTCCTCTTCCTTTTTCATGCCGTCGAGAATCATCTTGCCGCCGATGAAGGCCAGCAGTGCGAAGGCCACCCAGTGGTCGACGGCCTCGATGAAGGAGCGCGCCACGTCGCCGATGAGGGCGCCGAGAAGCGGGAAGGCGAACTGGAAGAAAGCGAGAATGGCCGCCAGCAGCAGACCGCGGTGCCATGACCCCCTCGCCTTACCCGCGAGTGAGGTACTCGTGGTGCTCACGCTCGAAGTGCCACCGGCACTTCTCATATCATGGAAAGCCGTTGTGGTGGAGACCACCAGGGTGTCCACACAGAGGGCCAAAGCCAATAAAAAAGCTTCTACAAAACTCATAGCTCTTAACACATAACTCTTAACTTCTCGTGCGCCACCATGCCCATGGTGTGACGCACATTCATCTCGGCCACATGGATGCTGCCGTCGGCGCAGACCATGAGGTCGATGCCGAGGGGACCGTGGTAGCGGGGCCAGACGTTGGCGACGAGCCACTGCTCCACCCTGGCACGAACGGGCGCCAGGCCGAAGGTGGCCTCGATACGGTCATCGCTCCAGGCGATGTTCTCCTTGTAGACGCCGCTGCCGGTGCGGAAATAGGAGTAGCCCATGAAAATCACCCCCTCCCCCCTTGCGGGGTACTCCCCCTTGGAAAGGGGGAGAGCCGTGGTATCCTCCGGCTGCTCCCCTATGATAGGGGTGCTGGCAGTGCAAAGCACTGACTGAGGGGTACAGATGTATTCCAACGCCACGTCGGCCACGACGTCGCGACGGGGCTCGGCGATGACGCAGCGCTGCGTGGCGACGGTCTTCAACAGCCAGTTGCGGTCGATGGGCGTCAGCGCGCCGTGCACCCAGCGCAGTCCCCTACCCGCTCCGCTCCAGGGTGCCTTCATCACCCAGTGCTCGCGCTGGCGCAGCAAGGACTCCATCTCTTCAATATTATATACAGCATGGCAGTCCGGCTGCAGGGGCAGCACGGTGGAGCGGTGCTGGAGGTCGCGGACGACGGCCAGCTCGTCGTCGGAGGGCAGGAGGCTTTCGGGGCAGCCGCGCTTGAGCATCTCGTGCTTCACCACGGCATCCCATCCCCAGGCGGTGACGGTGGTGACGGCAGACCTGAAGGCCTGCCCACCCGACAACAGGGAGGGTAACCGAGGGTCGTAGACACTCATGCACACGGCCTCCGGGTAGAGCGCCTGCATCAACGAGGCATCGCGACGGGCGAACTCCACGGCCGAGCGCGGCGGAACATAATGAGCACGACCTTTGGCCAGGCAAAGGTCGTGCTCAGGGTTGAAGATGCAAAGATGCATAATTTTATAGCGACTATAGTATCTATAGTAACTATAATTATTTGTTGACCTGGAATTTCTTGTTACCGGTCTTGAAGAAGTCGGCGATCTGGTTGGCGGCGGCGAGGCCGGCGTTGATGTTGGCTTCCTCGGTCTGGGCACCCATCTTCTTGGGGGTGGCGAAGTAGCGACCCTCGAAGGCCTTGAAGTCGGCATCGGCATCGGGCATGATGTCGGTGATGTACTTCAGGTCGGTGCGCTCGGCCATCAGCTTGAGCAGTTCGGGCTCGTTGATGACTTCCTTGCGGGCGGTGTTGACCAGGATACCACCCTTGTGCATCTTGTTGACGAGGGCGTAGTTGATGCTCTGCTTGGTCTCGGCGGTGGCGGGGATGTGCAGGGAGACGATGTCGCAAGTCTCGAAGAGAGCTTCCTGGCTGGCGACGGCCTTGGCCATGGCGCTGGAGTTAATCTGCTCGGCGCTCATGAAAGCGTCGTAGGCGTAGACATCCATGCCGAAGCCCTTGGCGATGCGGGCCACATTGCGTCCCACGTTACCGAAGGCGAGGATACCCAGCTTCTTGCCCATGAGCTCGGAGCCGCTCTTGCCGTTGTAGAAGTTGCGGACGGCATAGACGAGCAGACCCATGACGAGCTCAGCAACGGCGTTGCTGTTCTGGCCGGGGGTGTTCATGGCGACGATGCCGCGGGCGGTGCAAGCCTCGAGGTCGAGGTTGTCGTAGCCGGCGCCGGCGCGCACAACGATCTTCAGGTTCTTGGCGTGGTCGATGACCTCTTTGGTCACCTTGTCGGAGCGGACGATGAGGGCGTCGGCATCCTCGACGGCCTTGTAGAGGTCGTTCACGTCGGTATATTTCTCAAGGAGGGCAAACTGGTAGCCATTCTCCTCGACAATCTTCTTGATACCGTCAACAGCCACTTTGGCAAACGGTTTCTCGGTAGCAACTAAAACTTTCATCTTGTTGTAAATCTTTATTTCATCGGAGAAGACACAGGTAGGCTCCTTGCGGAGTTTCTTCTCAAACCCATGCCTGACGTCATCTCTGATTTCCATGTTATTTTTATTTCAATCAGATTGTAAAAGATTTTAAAAGAATTTGCCTGCGTAGCTTTTTTCTCTTAAAATCTTTTACAATCTGATTGAGCTTTAAACTCTTACT
>DGTB01000146.1:0-481 GCA_002394185.1 Bacteroidales bacterium UBA4347
TGTTCCGCTGGGACAGCCTCTTCTCCGTCCTCGACCGCGTGCTGATGATCCTCATCTGCGGCTGCTTGCTGTGGGGGCCGCTGCGCGAGGGATTCAACATCTACTGGTTCGTCTACGCGCAGGCGATAGCCTATGGACTGACGGCGCTGCTGGCCTTTGCCATCATCGCTCGCAAGGCGCACTTCCACCGCCTGCGGTGGGACCGTCGCTTCTTCCTCGTCATCCTCAAGCAGAGCGCCCCCTTCGCCCTGCTGGTGCTGCTCATGGCCAGCTACAACCGCATCGACCCCATCCTGCTGCGCCGTCTGGCCAGCGACGCCGAGGCGGGCATCTACGCCGGCGCCTTCCGCCTCCTCGACGCCCTCACGATGGTCTGCTACCTCGTCAGCGTCCCCCTGCTGCCCGTCTTCTCGAAAATCTTCGCCGACATGGGACGCAGGCAGCCTGCCTGCGACACCACTCAGCCACCCAGCCACTCAGC
>DGTB01000146.1:569-3257 GCA_002394185.1 Bacteroidales bacterium UBA4347
TCTCCACTCTCCACTCTCCACTCCAAGACGCCCTCCGCCTCGTCTTCTGGCCCATGATGCTCTTCGCCACGGGCGCCGCCGCCCTTTGCGCCCTCTGGGCCGAGCCGCTGATGGCGCTGCTCTACCACGGAAGCGGCGAGTCATACGTGCCGGTGTTCCGCATCGTCATCTTCGGACTCATCCCCATCGGACTCACCTACATCTTCGGCACCCTGCTCACCGCCGACGGACGCCTGCGCCATCTCAACCTCTTCGCCGCCAGCAGCCTGGTGCTCAACGTCGCGGTCAACCTCCTGCTCATCCCCCGTTTCGGCGCCGTAGGTTCCGCCTGGGCCTCCCTCGCGGCGCAGAGCTTCATGGCCCTCGCCCAGGTCGTCCTCTCCATCCGCCTCTGCCGCCTGCCCCTCTCCACCTTCCGCCTGCCGCGACCCGCCGACCTGCGCCAGCTCGTCGACACCCTCCGCAACCCATCATCCTAAAAAAGCGCACCCCCGCACAATAATAATCACAACTATCCGTTATTATAATAATTTGAGAACAAAAAAAATGTCGATAGCAATGAAACATTTCAAGATCACCGCCCTGCTGCTCGTCCTGGCCACCAGTCTGCTGACCGTCGCATGCAGCAAAGAAGTTGAACCCTCCTTCTCCGAGAGTCAAATCGTTGGTGTCTGGCGCATCCCCCTCACCATCCCCGCCGACGTCTTCAGCGCCGCCGGACAGAAACTCATCTTTACCGAAGACCACATCGCCAGCTACAACGGCCACCTTTTCGCATCATGGAAAATCGAAGGCCGCGACATCATTTGCACCAACTACAATACGGACAACGGCTCCCGCGAACTCGACATGATGAAACTCACTGTCAACAGCCTCGACGATTCCATCATGATCGCCGAGGTGCAATACTCACACTCCGTGGATAACTACATCGACCTCAAAGGCGACTTCAGCGGCATCTACACCCGCATCAAGGAAAACAATCAAACCAATCAATAACACACACTACAAGAACAACACAATGAAAGCATACGTATTTCCCGGCCAGGGAGCCCAGTTTGTGGGCATGGGCAAAAACCTCTATGACGGCAGCGACGAGTGCCGCGCCATGTTTGAAAAAGCCAACGACATCATCGGCTTCCGCATCACCGACCTCATGTTCGCCGGCACGCCGGAGGACCTCAAGCAGACCCGCGTCACCCAGCCCGCCATCTTCCTCCACAGCGTCATCCTGGCCAAATACATGGGAGAGAACTTCAAGCCCGACATGGTCGGCGGCCACTCCCTCGGCGAGTTCTCCGCCCTCGTTGCCGCCGGCGCCATGAGCTTCGAGGACGGCCTGCGCCTCGTCATCGCCCGTGCCAACGCCATGCAGCGCTGCTGCGAGAAGACTCCCTCCACCATGGCCGCCGTGCTCAAGCTCGACGACAAGACCGTCGAGGACATCTGCGCCTCCGTCAGCGGCGAAGTCGTCGTGCCCGCCAACTACAACTGCCCCGGCCAGCTGGTCGTCAGCGGCACCAACGAAGGCGTGGCCCGCGTCTGCGAGCTCGTCAAGGAAGCCAAAGGCAAAGCCCTGCCCCTGGCCGTCGGCGGCGCCTTCCACAGCCCCCTCATGGAACCCGCACGCGTCGAACTGGCCGAAGCCATCGAGCGCACCACCTTCCACGCCCCCGTCTGCCCCTGCTACCAGAACGTCGACGCCCTGCCGCACAGCGACCCCGCCGACATCAAGAAGAACCTCCTCATGCAGCTCACCTCGCCCGTCCGCTGGACCGCCACCGTGCAGCACATGCTCGCCGACGGCGCCACCGAATTCATCGAGGTAGGCCCCGGCACCGCCCTGCAGGGCATGGTCAAGCGCGTCGACGCCAACGCCAACGCCCACTCCGCCGAGTAGCAATCCGCCTCATACAAAAAAAAAAAGGGAGTCCTGTTGGGACTCCCTTTTTTTGTTTACCCTATTGAGGATTAGCCTTCGATCTCTTTGCGGACCTTCTTGAAGGCCTCGATGCACTTGTCGAGGTGCTCGTGCTCGTGGGCGGCGCTGATCTGCACGCGGATACGGGCCTGGCCCTTCGGCACGACGGGATAGTAGAAGCCGGTGACGAAGATGCCTTCTTCCTGCATCTTGGCGGCGTACTTCTGGCTCTTAGCGGCGTCGTAGATCATGACGGCGCAGATGGCGCTCTCGCTGGGCTTGCAGTCGAAACCTTCCTCCTTCATGCGGCGCAGGAAGTAGTCGGTGTTCTCGTGCAGCTTGTCCTGCAGGGCGTTGGTCTCGCTCATCATCTCGAACATGCGGATGCCGGCGGCCACGAGGCCGGGAGCCATCGAGTTGGAGAAGAGGTAGGGACGGCTGCGCTGGCGCAGCATGTCGATGATTTCCTTCTTGCCGGTGGTGAAACCGCCCATGGCGCCGCCGAAGGCCTTGCCGAGGGTGCCGGTGAGGATTTCGATCTTGCCGCGCAGGTTGTAGCGCTCGGTGACGCCGCGGCCGGTCTTGCCGACCACGCCGGCGCTGTGGCTCTCGTCCACCATCACCATGGCGTCGTACTTGTTGGCAAGCTCATAGATCTTGTCCAGCGGGCAGACGTTGCCGTCCATCGAGAAGACACCGTCGGTCACGATGATGCGGAAGCGGTTCTTCTGGGCGGCCTTGAGCTGCTCCTCGAGGTCGGCCATGTC
>DGTB01000090.1 GCA_002394185.1 Bacteroidales bacterium UBA4347
CGACAAGCGTATCGACTTCGTCGGCGGCATCCGTGGCCTTGGCGAGCTGAAACGCCGCGTTGACAACGGCGAGATGAAAGTCGCCTTTGCCCTCTACCCCGTCAGCATGAAGCAGATTATCGACATTGCCGATACCGGCAACATCATGCCCCCGAAGACCACCTGGTTCGAGCCCAAACTGCGCTCCGGCCTCGTAATCCACGAGCTCTGCTAACCGATTGGCACCAATCACAATGGCAAGGGTCGTCACGGTTGATGTTTCGACCCTTGCTATGTTATAACAAAATAACGACTATTAAATCCTTAAACAAATGAAAAAAATATTTACGTTTTTTGCAGCCATGACCCTGCTGGCCTCCGTTGGCTTTGCCCAGAGCGCCCACCGTCATGTGCCCATGACCAAGGCTGAGCGCAACGCTACCGTTGCCTACCGCCTGCACAAACAAAACACCTCTGCCGTCAGCACCAAGGCCGCCGGCGACACCGTCAGCACCTTCCCCTGGACCGAAGGTTTCGAGAACGCCACCGTTCAGGGCTTCACCTACATCGACAACGATGGCGACGGTTTCAACTGGGAGAGAAAGACCACGTCGACGGATCGTTTCTCCTGCCATAATGGTGACGGTGTCGTTGCTTCCGCCTCCTATGCCGAGGGCGCCCTCAACACTGACAACTGGATGATTCTCCCCGCCTTCACCCTTCCCACCGATGCTTCCGAGTTCACTCTCTCTTGGTTTGAGATGGGCCAGGATGCCGACTATGCGGCCGAGACCTACAGCGTCTATATCTCCACCACGGGCCGCCAGGTGGCCGACTTCACCACCGTCGTCCTCAACAGCACTGCTACCGGCAACTGGGTGAAGAAGATCGTCAGCCTGGCCAGTTATGCCGGCCAGACCATCTACGTCGCCTTCCGCCACCAGTGCACCGACATGTTCTATCTCAACATCGACGACATCCGCGTGGGTGTTGCCGAGGTTCCCGAGGTGACTGTCGACGGCCCCGCTGCTGTCGAGGTCAACACCGCCGCCACCTTCACCGCCACAGGTGCTGCCACCTTTGCCTGGACCGTGGACGGTACAGTCCAGAGCGAGACCTCTAACACGCTGACCTATACCTTCACCACCTCCGGCAACCACACTGTCGTTGCCTCCGCCACCAACAGCGCCGGAACGGGCTCCGACTCCGTCGTGGTCGATGTCTACGACTGCTCCGAGGCTATCACCGCCATGCCCTGGACTGAGTCCTTCGACGGCAACACCAACTGCTGGCGCCTCCTCGTGGCCGACACCATCGACCGCGGCTTCCAGATTGCCGCCAACAGTGGCTATGACGATTCCTTCTGCCTCTTCGGCAACTACAGCGACGACGTCAACACCAACCAGTGGGCCATCTCCCCGAAGGTCACCCTGCCCGCCAATGCCGACAACTACATCCTGAAATACTATGTCGCCTTGCGCGACTGGGAGGGTGTGCAGACCCACTATCAGGTGCGCATCACCACCGTCAGCGACCCCGACACCAGTGACTTCACCACCATCCTTGTCAACGAGGAAGGTGACAACGGAGGCGTCTGGGCTCCCCGCACCGTCAGCCTGGCCAGCTATGCCGGTCAGACCATCCGCCTTGCTTTCCGCAACATCACTCCCGTCACCGGTGACGCTATGGCTTTCGACGCCATCTACGTCGGCCAGCCCCTGCCTCCCGACATGACCCTTGCCGGCCCCGAGAACGCCATCATGGACGAGCCTGCCACCTGGACTGCCAACACCGATGCCACCACCGTTGTGTGGACCATCGACGGCACTGTCGACAGCGAGACCGGTCTCACCCTCAACTACGCCTTTACCACCGCCGGCAGCCACACCATCGTGGCCACCGCTACCAATGTTGCCGGTTCCACCAGCGACACCATTACTGTCCAGGTCATCGACTGCAGCCAGATTATCGAGGCTCCCCACACCTTCGACCTCGCCACCGAGTACAGCCTCTGCTGGAACAACCCGCAGCAGGGTTGGGACACCATCAGCATTGATGGCACCTACCACCTCTACTCCATGTCCAACTTTAACGGCTGGTTCGACCTCAATCCCGACAACTGGGTCTTCACCCCGAACATTACCATGCCCGCCAGCGGCAGCTATGAGATTGCCTGGGACGTGATGCCCTATACCACCCAGCTGCCCACCGACCACTACGGAGTCTACCTGGTGCATGGTGGTGACACCACCCTCCTCCGTCAGGAAACCCTCAACGCCAATATCACCGCTCCCGCCTCTCGTGCCGTCACCATTCCCGCCGGCACCACTGGCGAGTTCAAGATTGCCTTCCGCCACTACGAGACCACCGGTGGCTATGTCATCCTCGTTAGCAACATCAAGGTTGTCGAGGCTGGTACCACTGGCATCGACGATGTCGAGAGCGCCCGCGTGGCTGTCTATCCCAACCCCGCCAACAATATGATTATGGTCGAGGCTGAGAACGTGAACCTCGTGCAGGTGATGGACATCAACGGCCGCGTTGTGCTCGGCAGCGAGCGCGCCGGTCGCCTCGATGTCTCCGGTCTTGCCGCCGGTGTCTATGTCGTCCGCGTTGTCTGCGCCGACGGTGTCAGCACCACCAAGATCGTGAAAGAGTGATAAGAGACAAGAAAGAGAAAGGGGCTGACGCATTCAACCGCGTCAGCCCCTTTTTTTGTTTCTTGTCTCTCGCTTATTTCTCCTTGATGCCGCCGTAGGTTTCAAGGCTGGCCTTCATGGCCTCGGGGGTGGTGTAGCGCTCCCAGAGGTTGCAGCGGGTGACGATGGTCTGTGTGGAGCTCTGAGCCGTGATGTTGCGGTTCATCTGGCGCATCACGCGGACCAGGGCCCAGCCCTTCATCTCGTCGGCAAACTCGTCGTCGACGAGGGCCAGACCGTCCTTGGTGGCGGTCATTTCCTTCACCTTCACCTCGCGCACGTTGAAGCGGCAGCAGGGCAGGTCGTTGTTGCCTTCCATCTTTTGTGTGGCGTCGAAGAGCAGGAGGGTCTCGCCGGCGGTCAACTCACCTTTTTTGAGGTCGGTGACCAAGGCGGGTTTGCCGTTCACGGTGCCGAGGTGCTGCTTGATGGTGGGCAGGGAGCCTTCGCTCACGGGGATGCCGTTCATCAGGAAGGAGGCGTGGTCGCCCTTGGAGGTGTAGACGGCCTGCAGGGGGAAGGCCAGGGCGCGGAAGCGCGAGTAGGCGTTGCCTTCGCCGTAGAAGTGCACCTCGCCGGTGGCTTTGAGCATGGTCCAGAGGGACGCATTGTGCTTGGTGCGCATGCGCACGTCGAACTGTTTCTGCGAGCGGCGCTCGGGCTGCTTGCTGTGCGAGCTGCGGATGACGGTCTTGCCGCCGCGGGTGTAGAAGGTCACGCCGGCCTGGCGGGCGCTGCCGTTCATCAGTAATCCTGTGGTTTTCTTCATGATGTTTTATTTTTTATATGGTTAATAATTCCTTTTTTTCAGCCACCCGAACCCTGCCCAAGACGTGTCTGATACGGCCGTTCTTAT
>DGTB01000049.1 GCA_002394185.1 Bacteroidales bacterium UBA4347
TCTACGGCTGGTGGGACTGGCGGTTCCTACTGCTCATTGCCTTTACCACCGCCTGTTCCTACGCCAGTGGCCTGATGATCAAGCCCGAAAGCAGCCGCCGGCACAACCTGGCCGTCATGTGGACCAACATCGGGCTGAATCTGGGCATCCTGGGGCTGTTCAAATACTACGACTTCTTCGCCTCCGAGTTGGCCCGCCTGTTGGGATGCAGCGGCGACAGCGTGATGCTGAACCTGATACTGCCCGTGGGCATCTCGTTCTACACCTTCCAGGCGTTGAGCTATAGCATCGATGTCTATCGGGGCAAGATAGCCCCGACAAAAGATGCCGTGGCCTTCTTCGCCTACGTCAGTTTCTTCCCCCAGCTGGTGGCGGGCCCCATCGAGAGGGCTACGAATCTGCTGCCGCAGTTCCTGAGGGAGAGGAAGTTCGACTATGCGATGGCCGTCGACGGCGTGCGCCAGATGCTGTGGGGATTCTTCAAGAAGGTGGTCGTGGCCGACAACTGCGCCGTTTTTGTGGACAAAGTGTGGGGCGACATCGGAGCCTATGGTAGCCTGGACCTCGCCGTGGCCGCAGCATTGTTCTCCATCCAGATCTACTGTGACTTCTCAGGCTATAGTGACATAGCCATCGGCTGCGCCAAACTATTTGGAATCAAACTGATGCGCAACTTCAACGTGCCCTACTTCAGTCGCGACATTGCCGAGTTCTGGCGCCGTTGGCACATCAGCCTCACCACATGGTTCCGCGACTATGTCTACATCCCCCTCGGGGGTAGCCGTGTGGCGAAGTGGAAGGTGGTGCGTAACACGTTTGTCATCTTCCTTGTCAGCGGCCTGTGGCATGGCGCCAACTGGACCTTCCTGGCCTGGGGTGCTTTCCACGCCTGCCTCTTCCTGCCCCTCATCCTGATGGGCAAGAACCGCAAGTACACCGACACCGTTGCCGAGGGACGTTGGCTACCGGGAATCAAGGAGTTGGGGCAGATGGTCCTGACCTTTGTGCTGGCGGCCTTGGGCTGGGTGCTCTTCCGCAGCCAGAGCATCGGCGAAGCCGTGGACTTCTACGCAGCCATGTTTGGTGGCGGATGGCATGGGTTCCATCTGCCGATGCGGGCCGTGGTCTTTGTAGCCGTGATGCTGTTGGTGGAATGGCTGCAGCGCGGACGCGCTCACGGACTGGACATGAGCGGTGTGCGCTACCGTGCGGTACGCTATGCCTGCTACCTGGCCGTGCTGGCGGTGATATTTGTGTACGGCGTGTTCAACGAGACATTCATTTACTTCCAGTTCTAAAGCTCAATCAGAACCATCAGAACTATCAGAAAACTTTCATATAATCCATGCGACGCTTTCTAACAAAACTTGCAATCACGGTAGCGGCACTCTTTGTCTTGGCCTACGGATTGGACTGGCTGATAACCAAGAACCTCAGGCATTCCGATGCGCGAATGTTCCACACCTACAATGCCATCTACAACGACAGCCTGCAGTGCAACGCCTTGATCATGGGCTCGTCGCGCGGACAGGTGCAGTATTCCACACGGATTATCGACAGCATCACCGGTCTCAACAGCTACAATATCAGCGTCGACGGACGTTGCATCGACGCCGAGGTGACCATCTATAACTTCTACCGCCGCCACCAACACAAACCGAAAGTCATCATACAGAACATCGACTGGGGCACTCTGCAGATGTCCAACGGCTACGAGCGTGAGCAGTACTTGCCCTATCTGCGCAAGGACAACGACCTTTACCAGGAGATAAAGGAGCGCGAAGACTTCTCGTGGGCCGACCATTACCTGCCGCTGATGCGCTATGCCGGATACCACGAAACGATAAAGGAGGGGCTGGGACTGAAAGCCAAGATGGCACGGCCAAAGAACATCGAGCGAGGGTTTATCCCCACGGACAAAGAGTGGGACGGGGCGGCCTTCAGGGCTATAAACGCCCTCGGCTTCACCGTCAACGACGAGGCCGTGGAGATTTTCGACCGCTACCTGCAACGGTGCAAGCAGGAAGGCATCGAGGTGGTGATGGTCTTCGCCCCGTTCTACATCGGCGCCACCGAGAAGATGGGCAGCAATGCCGACACGATGTTCGCTCTCTACCAAGGATTTGCCGACAAGTACGGCTACCCCATACTCAACTATACCTACGACAGCGTCAGCTACGACACCCTCAACTTCTACAACGCCAGCCACCTGAACCGCCGCGGGGCGGAGCAGTTCTCGCTGAAGCTGGCACAGGATTTAAAGAACCTATTGCAATGAAAAAGATACTGATTGTTTTCGGCACTCGTCCGGAGGCCATCAAGATGGCTCCCCTGGCGAAGGAACTCGGCAGCCGGCCAAATGAGTTCGACACCCGCGTCTGCGTCACGGGCCAGCACCGCGAGATGCTGGACCAGATGCTGGAGGTGTTCGACCTGCACCCCGACCACGACCTGAACATCATGCAGCCGGGGCAGGACCTCTACGATGTCTCGTCGCGCATACTGCTTGGCATGCGCGATGTGCTTACACAGGAGCGCCCGGACCTGGTGCTGGTGCATGGCGACACGTCCACGTCGACCTTCTCAGCGTTGGCCTCTTTCTACCAGCACATTCCCGTGGGGCATGTGGAGGCAGGCCTGCGCACCGGCAACATCTACAGTCCTTGGCCCGAGGAGATGAACCGACAGCTGAACGGACGCCTCTGCACCTGGCATTTCGCCCCTACGGAGACCGCCCGGAAGAACCTGTTGTGCGAGCATGTGGACGAGAAACACATTGCCGTGACGGGCAACACCGTTATCGACGCGCTGCACTGGGTGGTGGCCTCGGGCAAAGCGAAGGCGCCGCAGTTCGGCCGCGACGAGCGTCGACGCATGGTGCTCATCACCGGTCACCGCCGCGAGAACTTCGGCGACGGCATGCGCCATATCTGCCAGGCCATCAACGACCTGTCCGGGAGATTCGAGGATGTGGACTTCGTCTACCCCATCCACCTCAACCCCAACATCCGCCGTCCGGTACAGGAAATCATCGACGGCAGCCGGAAGAA
>DGTB01000058.1:0-2557 GCA_002394185.1 Bacteroidales bacterium UBA4347
CAAGCGCGGCATGAGCCTGGCCTTACCCTACGGAAGAGACATCAGTTTCAACCATCTTTCCACCGCCGACAACCGTTTCCAGCTGGAGGACATCATCAGTCTGGCCGTTGCTGCCGATGGAAAATCGTTCTGGGCGGGGACAGAAGACCATGGCATTTTCCGCCTGTCGCTCGACAACTATCAGGAGGTTCTGGAGCGCCGATTTGAGTCGAACACCGTGACAAGTCTGCTCTGCGACAGCGACGGGAAACTCTGGGCCGGTCTCTATGCCAAGGGTCTGAGCGATGCCGACGGGCGTCTGCTGCTGCCCGACACGTCGCCCTACAGTCTGGCAGAGCCGATTCCTGGTGGCCCCATCTTTGCAGCGGTGCTCGGCCAAGGCATCTATGCCATCGACCGACATACCGGGAAAACCACCCATGTGGACACCGACTCGCCCTGGCTGATGAAGCTCTCGGCGCGCAACGGAAAGGTGTATGCCGCCAGCGACAAAAGTATATATGTAATAGACGGACGTACGCTGAAGGTGAAGAGCATTGACACATCGGTGTTCGGTGGCAGTTCAATTATGCTGAAGGGATTCCGCGACCTGCATGCCGACAGTCGCGGGTGGCTGTGGCTCCTTTCGAACGTCAACCGCACGCCCATCCTCATCTACGACCTGAAGACCGGCAAGACCATGCGCGTGGATGACATGAGCCGCATCATCTGCCATGCCCTCTGCGAAGACCAGCAAGGCAACATGTGGGTGTCTACCGATGACGGAATGGTGTGCATTCGCGTGAATACCGACGGCAAGGAGCCTCAGTTCACGACCATGCGCATACACTATTCCACCATGCGCTCTTTCTTCTACAACGACCGCGCCATCAGCATGATGCCCGGCAATCGGCTGGTCCTCGGCACCAGCAGTGGCACTCTGGTGCTCGATCCGGACAATCTGATGACCCACACACACCGGGAGTTGACGCGTCTGGCTCCCATCATCACCCAGATAAGAGTCAACGGCCGCTATATCTCTTCGGTCACCACGAAGAGCGGGAAAAACCCCATCAGCACCGATGTCATCTATGCCAAGCGCATCGACCTGAAGAACTACGAGAACGACATCATGCTGGAATGTCGCCCACGAGGCTTCGACAGCGAGTTCGAGGGGCAGTATTTGTACTCTTTGGAAGGCTATACCGACGCCTGGACGCCCTTGGACAACAACACCATCCAGCTGACCAACATGCAGCCCGGCGACTACGAGCTGCTGGTGAAGTACCAGCCGAGCGGCGGTGAGTCGACAAAAGAGTACTCGATGCTTCACATCCACATCAGCCAGCCTTTCTGGAAATCGCCCATAGGAAACGCAATTATCGCCTTCGTCTTGTCGGCATTGGTGCTGTCGGCCTTCATGATTGTGCTCAATCGCCGCCGCATTCACCAGCGGCTTGTGGAAATGGAGCGGCAGAAAGAGCAGGAAGAGAAGATCAACGACATGAAGATGCGCTTCTACACCAACGTGAGCCACGACCTTCGCACGCCACTTACGCTCATCATCGGCCCCATCGAGGACCTGATGGACCGCTTCCGTCGCCAGGGCGGCGATGAAGAAACGCTCTCCACGCTCTCCATTGTGCAGCGCAACGCCCACCGTCTGCTCGGACTCGTGAACCAGCTTCTTAACATGCGGAGCATGGAAACGGCCGACACAACCCTCAACCTCGTGGCCGACGACGTGGTGCAGCTGGTGACCGACACAGTGGAGGCCTTCAGGGCTCAGGCCCGTGCTCGCTCGCTCGACCTGCAGGTGAAGGCGCCCTTCGAGTCTTTCTATGCCGAGTTCGACCGCGAGAAACTGTCGCGCGTGCTGAACAACCTGCTCTCCAACAGCTTCAAGTTCACCCCCGACGGCGGCACCATCATCGTGGAGTGCGCCATAGAAAACGATGGCGACGGCAACCGACTGCACCTCACAGTGACCGATACCGGCCGCGGCATTCCCGAGGAAGACAGGGCCCATATCTTCGACCTGTTCTACACCTCGCGCAGGCTACACATCGACAATGAGAGCAGTGGCATCGGCCTGCACATCGTGAAGCAGTATGTTGAGCTCATGAATGGCACCATCACCATGACGAACAACGATCCCTGCGGCACCATTGCCCACATCGAGATGCCCCTCAAGCGCGCGAAATCAGCGGCATTGCAGTCCAATGCGACCGCACTGCCCTCGTCGCAAAGCTCGGAAGTTAGTAGCACACTGCTGCCACCTACAGTCCGCAAGCAGGCCGAAGCAGCATCGGCCAACCTGCTGATCGTGGAAGACAATCCCGACCTGCTGGACTTCATGGCAAGCTCGCTTTCCGACACCTATCATATATATACCGCCACCAATGGCGAGGAAGCGCTCGCCCTTTTAGGAGACGAACAGCCCGTCGATGTCATCGTCAGCGACATCATGATGCCTGTGATGGACGGACTGGAACTGACGCGTCGCATCAAGAACGACATCAACTACAGCCACATTCCCGTCATTCTGCTCACCGCCAAAGCCATGGAAGAAGACGAG
>DGTB01000058.1:2724-10031 GCA_002394185.1 Bacteroidales bacterium UBA4347
GCCCGCAACAGGTTTGCAAACCAGGCCGACGTAACGCCACGCCAGCTTACCATCACCACCCTCGACCAGCAGCTCTTTGAGCGTGCCGTCGGCATCGTGACGGCGAACATGCACGACCCCAACTTCAATGTGGACCAGCTGGCCGTGGAGATGGGCATTCATCGAACAGGGCTCAACCGCAAGCTGCAGTTCATAACGGGCCAGACACCTATTCTTTTCATCCGCACGCTGAGGATGAAACGCGCCCGCCAGCTCATGGAAAACGACCCGTCGCAACCCATCTCGCAGGTGGCCTATCAGGTGGGATTCAACAACCCGAAAATCTTTGCACGCTACTTCTCCGAGATGTTTGGCGAGAAGCCCAGCGCCTTTGTGCAGCGCCTGAAAGAGCAGAAAGGCACCGCTTCTGCACCTTCCGACGACGGAAACGATGACGGAAGCCAGCCCTCATGACGCCCTCCTTGCGGTTGCTGTATGTTGCTGTGTCACAGCAACAGAATCCCTTTCTCCCATGCAGAACGTTAAATCTCGAAAAAAATGATGGCGATGTCGTTGTTTTTTCGTACATTTGCATTCGAGAAAATTGAACGTCTATGAAAGCTAGGAAACAGGTACTTCTGGTGGGCAGCCATCCCGTTGGCCGCGACATGCAGGCGCAGTTCCGTGAGCTCGGCTACACCGTGGTCGTCAGGGAAAGCAGTGCCGAGGTGGATGCCACGCTGCTCTCAGCCACCACCGAGATGGCCTTGCTGGCCCCTGCCGATGCAGATGAGCTGCAGGCCGACAACGAAGTGCTGGCGTGGCTTCAGGACATCACGTCGCTGCTGGCCACGACGAACCGTGCCGCCTGCTACACCACTGCGCGCATGCCGCTCCACCTGCTGCTCCGCAGTCAGACAACCCTGTGGATGCTGAAGACCGTCGATTTCAGCGCAGACACCAACCGCTGGTTCGACATCTTTGCCTTTACCATGGAAGACCAGTGGGCCTTGCGTGCCCTGATGGGTGGACTGTGGTCCATGAAACCATCGGAGGCACGCACGCCCGACGACCTTGCCTGTCCGCCCATCGACCGCCAGGGCATCGGCGTTCACAGCAATCAGACCGTCCATCTCGTCGTCTTCGGCCTCAGTGCCTTGGGCGAGCAGCTCGCCGTCTATACAGCCCTCATGGCCCATTTCCCCAACTACGTGCGCGACAACCGTCTTCGCACCCGCATCACGCTCGTAGACCCCGCCATGCACGACCGTCAGGAAACCCTGCTCGGACGCTATCGCCACCTCTTCGACAACAGCTATTACCGCTGCGTAAGTCTCGATAGCGGACAGACGCGCTACCATGAACCCATGTATCACGGACAGCGCGACGACTTTGTCGACGTAGAGTGGGAGTTCGTTGAGGGCCACCTTCACCATCCGCTCATGCAGCAGAAGCTCGCCCTCTGGGCCGCCAGCAGCGACCGTCAGCTGCTTACCGTCGCCCTGTGCGATGCCGACGACAACCACAACTATCAGGAAGCTTTCTCACTGCCCGCGCCGGTCTACCACAACCCGGAGACCGTGGTGCTGGTGCGCGTCCGTCAGCAGATGGCCTTCCGCATGATGGGCCGCGGCAGCCGTTTCGCCAACGTCTATCCCATCGGCATGCAGGACAGCGGCTACGATGTGCGGCAACCGCTCATGCAGATGGCCCGCATGCTGAACTATTACTACGTGTGCAGCTTCGGCCGCAAGGCCGTTCCCACTGAGATGCCTGCCGACGAAGTGGAGCAGGAATGGACCAAGGTGGAAGGCTTCGCCCTCAGATACAGCAACGTGTACAACGTGATGACCATGGCCACGAAGATGCGCTCGCTGGGCCATTCCACCGACGACTGGTCGCGCTTCTACGCCCTCACCGCCGACGAAGTGGAGCAGATGGCCGCCGTGGAGCACAACCGGTGGGTGGTAGACCGGCTGATGCTCGGCTTCCGTCCGCCCACCGACGACGAGAAAGCCGCCATCGAGGCCGACATCACCCTGAAGAAAACCTATAAGAACGAGCAGCGCGTGCACCTCGACCTTTGCAGCTATCGTGAGCTGGGAACCGACGAGCAGGGCAACGACGTGCGTGTCTACGACCGCGACCTCACCGCCTCCATCCCCCTCATCGCCAATGCTTTCTTCGAGCAAATGGACGCTGCTGCCGATAACAGTGACACATGAACAGTCCCGCAGTTACATATTACTCCCTGCGCTATGAGCATGCCGATGCGCTGCACCGACGCGGCGACTGCCTGCTGAACAGCACCGAGGCGCTGCGCATCGGGCAGACCGACGACTGCAAGGCGCGGATCGACAACCCCACAGATGCCGACGACCGCGAGTTTGCCGTGGTGGTGAGCAACGGTGCCGACGGCGGATGGCGACTCGTGCGCCTGTGCTTCAACGCCGCCCTCATGGTGAACGGCGAGCCCGTGCGCTACGTCCGCCAGCTCAGCGACGGCGACCGCATCAGCATCGAGGGCGTGTCTCAGGAACTGCTGTTCAGCGTGCGCACCGACGGCGTCTATGGCGGTCAGGGCATCCAGACGCAGCCCGCCGCCCTCTCGCGCCGCTGGCTCGCCCTGCTGGTGTGCCTGCCCGTGGTGCTGTTCCTGTTGCTGCTGGTCTATTTCAACAGTCGGTTCAGCGACGGCAAGCAGCTCACCGACGACATGAAGGCAGAGGCCCGCACCTCCGTGTTCATGCTTCGGGCCGACTCTGTGTGGCTGGTCAGCATCGAGGGCACGGACACCACGCGGCTCAGTTCCTACAGCTACATGGACGACGGCAGTGGCATCGTGGGCACGGCTTTCCTCACCGCCGACTCGCTGCTTGTCACCGCCCGCCACTGCATAGAGCCCTGGCTCAACGACACTTCCGCACTCATGACCACCGACACCGCCGCCATCAGGCTGCTCCCCGTGCGATGGGCGCTGGCCGCAGAGACCTTCAACCAGACCACCGACGACAGTCGGCGCCTCGAACTCATCAGCTGGTGCTCGCTCTATCAGACCAATGATAGCGTGGAGACGCCCATTGCCACCCTCCGCTCTGTCGATTTCCGCATGGACAAGTCGCGCGACGAGATCATCGAACTGGGCGACTTCACCCACGAATACTACTGGCGCAGCATTGCTCCGCGCTACCGCCGCACCGAGATGATGCTGGGCGATGTGGCCTGGATGCGTGCCGAAGGTGTGGTCAGCCAGCCGTGCGGCACCCTGCGGCGCGCCACTGCCGACGAGCTTCAGAAGCACCTCCGCGAGGGCCATCCGCTCCATTTCATGGGCTTTCCCGCCATTGGCGCCGTGGCACATTTCGAACAGCGTGACGACCAGGTGCAGATGCGGCCCCATTTTGACACACAGGGACTGCCCGACGGCGACATCCATCACAACGGCGAACTGGTTCCCGGCTTCTCCGGCGGTCCGGTTTTGATGCGCATAGGTCGCAGCGAATGGCGCGTAGTGGGCATTGTCTCGGTGGTCGACAGACAGGAACAGACGCGCAAATACTCCGTTCCCATCACCGAAATAGACCGAATGAAAGGAAACAATCCATGAATATCAATCCAAGAGAAATGCCGCCCTCGGCCGAGGGACCTGTCAGTCAGCTGGCCGGCTATTGTCAGCCTGCCGCCGCATGGCTGCTGCTGTCTGCCCTGCCAGAACAGATGCGCAGGCTCCAGTGCTATGTGGTGACGCCGGCAAACGTGCTCATCGGCGACGACGCCTTTGTGCTCTGGCCGCAGGAGGGCTATGAGCCGCAGTCGCCGTTCTGTCCGCCCGAGGTGGTGGCGGGGGCAGCGCCCAATGAGCAGAGCGGCGTCTGGTCGCTGGCAGCCACCGTGTTTCAGCTCGTCATGGGACGGATGATGATGAACAACCGTGGCGGACAGGTGCAGCGCCCGCGCTCAAAGGTGCCGTTCATGCGGTCGCACGACGACTGGGCACCCCTCAGTCAGCTCGTCCAGCGATGCCTCAGCTACCAGCCGCAGCTGCGCCCCTCGCTCAGCGAGATAGAAACCCTTGCCCGTCAGCAGTACGACTACTGGCACCTCCGCGAGATGCAACCCCCGGCCCGGAAACGCACCGCAGGCCCTTCTAACAGCGGTCCTGCCGACAGCGACCTGTGGCCCGAGCCGATGAAGGCCACCGGTCGGGAGCGCCCCTTTTAGTCCCGCCTCAGTCGTCTTTGGCTCCCGCCTCCAGTTGAGCATGTTGCCGTGCCACGGCAACCCCAATTTCCCTCTCACCCCCATCCCCCCGAAAACAATGAAGCACCCCCAAAGAATCCTCGCCACTTTCGCCTTCCTCTTCGCCCTGTTCTTCACGGCCAGCGCGCAAAATGTGTCGCTCGATGCCGAGCTCGGCAAGCTCGTCGACCTGGTCAAGCGCCTGCGCACCCCCTCGGAGGCGCAGCAGAAAAAGGCCTACGACGCCGCCATCCGTCCCCTGGCCGACGACACCAAGTGGACGCCGATGAACGAACTGCGCGACGAGAATGGCGCCGAGTGCCGCCCCGCCGACAAGACCGTCAGACGCTTCAGGCTCAACACCCTCCTCAACAACGCCGAACGCCGCCGCAACGGACTCTCCGCCTCGACCGACAACTTCCTGAACGGACAGGACGAGGCCTACAACTACTCGCTCTACGAAAAGAGTATCAAGGCCGGCGACAACCACACCGCGCGCTACAGTTTCCACGGACGACAGGGCCGCCAGACGTTTGTTTTCGTGCCCTTCACGACAAGTGGCGCCAGCTTCAGCGTCAGATTGCTGTGGAAAGGAAAGAGCATCGGCACCACCACCCGGCAAGGCGACGGCACACAGGTGCTGACCACCAAGGAACGCGTCGGCAAGGACGACACCCTGACGCTCGAAATCAGCAACAACGGATCGTCGCCGCTCTCGCTCGTCATCCTCAATCATAACACCCGCAAATAGTCCGATGAAAGCCCTCAGAACCTGTCTCACCATCGTCTGCCTGACGCTCATTTTTGCCCATTCCATCGGCCAATCGGCATGGAAAGGGCTGCAAAGCGGCAGTCGGGAGCGTGTCTTGTGGAACCAGGCCATCGACATGCACGAGCAGGGCAACTACGTCCAGGCTGCTCGTCTGCTGCAGCTGCTGCGCGTGCACGTCGACTCGCTCTGCGCCGTGCAGCAATCCGAGCCCGCAAGGCTGTCGGCCGAGGCCTTCCGCGACTACGAGAAGGTGGTGAGAAGTGAGGGCAACGAGTGGGTCATGCTGAGTCATCCGGTCCACATCGGTGCTGCCGCCGACCGTCTCGACTCGCTCCTGAGTCGTCGTCGGACACTTGTGCCGCAAGGCGACTACGACCGCTGGCAGCAGGGCGTGCTCAAGTTGCGGGGCGACCAGATGGCAGAGCTGGCCGACAACGACGATGCGGCCTACGACCGCGCCTGTCAGTTCTACGACCGCTGTCTGAGCAACTACCGCCAGCACGACTGGTCGGAAGCCTTCCAGGACACGCTGAACATCCACGTCAGCTGGGCTCAGCTGTGCTATCGTCGACAGCACTATGCCGAGGCCCTTTCCCACATGGAGGCCGTCATGGATGGCTATCGCGACCTCGACGTTTCTGACGAATACCTCGACCGACAGGCCGACCTGGCGCTCTGCATGGCCCGCTGCAGCCGCTTCGATGAGGCCTTGCAGCTGGTCGACGAGGCCATCGACGGCTACGAGAACACGCAGGGCCACCGCTACGGCGAGCTGCTGCGCAAGAAGGCAAAGATTCTTTTGCTCTGTCCCGACCGCAACCGCAGGGCCGACGCCGTGCAGCTCTACCGCGACTATTTCGCCAGTCAGCGCGACTACATCAGCCGCCACCTGCCCCAGATGACCACCGCTGAGCGCGAGCTCTATTGGCTGCGCATGCGTCCCTTTGTGGCCGACTGCTACCGTCTGGAAGACGCCGACGCGGGCCTGCTCTACGATGTTACGCTTCTGGCCAAGGGCCTTTTGCTCCAGCTGCAGGCCCATGCCGGCCAGCGTTCGGCCGCATTTCGCTCCACCTGGCACGACATTCAGGCGCAGCTAAAAGGGCGGCAGGCCGCCGTCGAGTTTGTGCAATACGACATGGAAGACGGTCAGCACATGGCGGCTCTCATTGTGGAATCCGAGGGCCCGCCGCGCTGGATAGCCTTGCCCAGACCGTCCGACGTGATGGCCATCCGCATCGGAGTGGGTGCGGGAAAGTCGGTGGACGACCTGCTGCACACCGACAATGCCAACGCCAAGAACATCCTCTACGGCAGCGACAAACTGCGGCAGGCACTCTGGCCCGATGCCCTGATGAGCGCCTTGCAGCGCGACACTGCAGTGTATTTCGCGCCCGATGGCTACCAGCATATCATGCCCATCGAGTACCTGTTGCCTCAGGATGTGCCGAACATTCACTTGTGGCGACTCACCAGCACCCGCCGGTTGCTGGAGCCGCGACGTCAGCAGACGGTGGAGTCGATGCTCATCTACGGTGCCATCGACTACGACGATGAGGCCGACAACGACCATTCGGGCAACGACAGCATGACCTACGACTATGTGTACAACCGCGGCAATGGTGACCTGGGTGTGGTGGACTCCCTGAAGGCGTCTGCCGTTGAGACGCGGCAAATCTACGAGCTGCGCCGCAGTTCCGGCGACAAGCTGCTCACCGGTCTCGACGCCACCGAGCAGTCGTTTGTGGAACTGGCGGGTGACTACGATGCCGTGTTCTTCTCCACCCATGGCGAGTTCAGCGCACCCGCGGCGCCGCAGGGCAGCGACCTGAAACCCTGTCTGACCGACGAGACGCTGTCGCAAGCCTTCCTCTACATGGCGGGCTGCGAGGTGGCGGTGGGCGACGGGCGCCATCGCGACCACCAGTTGCGCGAGGGACTGCTGTCGGCACGTGAGGTGGCAGCCACCGACCTCTCGCGCGTACATTTGTTTATCACCTCCGCCTGTCAGACGGGTCTGGGCTTCCTCACCAGCGAGGGCGTCTACGGACTGCAGCGCGGCATCAAGAACGCCGGAGCAGGAAGCATGGTGCTAAGCATGTGGAGCGTGGCCGACGCCTCCACGGTTCACCTCTTCGTCCCGCTCTTCCGCAACATCAAAGCCGGTATGTCACTGCGCAACGCCTTCGACAATGCACGGCGAAGTCTGGCCACAATGCTCGGCGACGATGGCGAACCCCGCTTCGAAGCGCCCTATTACGCCGATGCCTTTATCCTCATCGACGCACTCGAATAGTCTTCTTCTCTACAACGAATT
>DGTB01000172.1 GCA_002394185.1 Bacteroidales bacterium UBA4347
GAGACACAGAGTCACAGAGTTTTTTCTTTTGCACAAGCCCTCTGCGTCTTTGTGTCTCTGTGTTCCCCCATAACCTGCCTCTCTGCCCCCCCTCCCTTGGGGAGGGGCCGGGGGTGGGTTTACAATCAGCCCCCAACTTGAATTAAATAATATTAAATAAGGTATAGCTTCTTGGATTTGTCTCTTTTTTTTGCTATCTTTGCATGTTATATGTGCCTATGTGGCGATCGCAGCAAACAAATTACGAAAAGACGAATCTATGGAAAAAGAACGACAGAGCCAGGCTCCCATGAAGCGTAGCAGCCTGAAAAGCACCATTGCCGTGTCGCTGACCAACTATCTGGATGCCGGTGCCATTGTGGCCGGTGCCAGCGGACTGACGTTGTGGAAAGACTATCTGAGCCTCACCGAGGGACATCTGGGCTGGCTCAATGCCATCAGTGCCAACTGTCTGGGCGCTGCCATCGGCGCCATCATCGGCGGATTCCTGGCCGACAAATACGGGCGCAAGGCCATCTACACCTATAATATGCTCATATACATGCTGGGTGTGCTGCTCATCCTGCTGTCAACGGCGTTCCCCATGCTCCTTGCGGGCTTCCTCGTCACCGGCATTTCCGTCGGTGTGGGCGTGCCGGCCTCGTGGACCTATATCTCTGAGAGTTCGGAGGTGAACAACCGCGGGCGCAACATCGGCATCTCGCAGATGGCGTGGGGCATCGGTCCCACCATCATCCTCATCCTGGGCACGCTGCTGGCTCCGCCTACGGGCGGTGCCGGGTCGGAAGGCGTGCTCTTCGGATTCGTCGAAGGCGTGGCGGCAATGTTCGGCACCACGGCCGGCGCTCCGCTGCATGTGTTCAGCTCGCGCATCGTGTTTGCGTCGCTCTTTGTCGTCGCGTTTATTGCCTGGCTGCTGCAGCGCAGGTTGGACGAGTCGGAAGAGTGGAAGTCGATGAAATCGAAGAAAAACGAGGCCGAGGTGCGTCGGACAGAGGGCGCCTTCGCATCGTTCAGCTCGCTGTTCACCAACCGCATCAACGTGCGTACCATTCTTTTCCTGGCGGGCATGTATCTCACGTGGAACCTTGTTTCCTCCGTCATGGGATTCTTCCAGCAGCACATCTACGAGACGGCCGGCGGACTGTCGAACGAATATGCCAACATGCTGTCTGTAGGGCAGTGGCTGGTCATCATCGGCACGACGTTCGTGTTCTCCATGATTGTCGACAAGGTGAACCAGCGGTGGCTCTTCTTCACGGGCGTCATGTTTGCGGTCCTGGCCTGGGTGCTCGTGCTCACGGTGGGCATCACCAGCCTTGGCGGTCTGCTGCTGTTCACGCTGCTGTGGGGCCTTCAGGGCGGCATCTCCGTTCAGTCGTTCTATGCGCTGTGGGCGTCGGAGCTGTTCCCCGCCCGCTATCGTGCCGCCGCCCAGGGTGTCATGTTCTTCCTGGTGCGCGGTCTGTCGGCGGCTTGGGGTCTCGGCTTCGTATATATATATGGTGAACAGGGTGAAGGCTTCACGAGGGCCGCGTGGGTGATGCTCGCGCTGCTGGTCATCTCGCTGGTGATAGGCACCGCCGGAGCGCCCGATACAAGAGGAAAGAGTCTGGAACAGATTACACGCGAACGATATGGCAACGACCAGTAGCCCTGTGGCAGAGGCTGTCCGCCCCACATGGATATGGTATCCGGGCGACTTCGAGGTGTGGCTGGGCAATGAGTTCAACAACAGGCGCACCGAGCGGGGAGCCATGTTTCCACCCTTCTGGAAACAGGATTCCCACTGGCCCACCGTGGTGTTCCGAAAGACGGTGTGCATTGACGAGGACGAGTTCATCGTGATTGTCGCCGAGGGCAAGGCCAACTGCTCGGTGGACGGACAGCTGCAGGGCGGCAGTCGGTCGCTCATCGTGCCCCGCGGCACCCACACGCTATGCATCAAGGTGTGGAACCAGGCCACGCCGCCTGCGCTCTTCGTCATGGGGCAGCACATCGTCAGCGATGCCTCGTGGGAGGTGACCTACGAGGACAAGATCTGGATTGACGAGCGCGGCGAGGCCCACGGCTCGGGCCATTATGTGCCGGTGGGGTCGTGGAACTTCGACAAATGCACCGAGCCGCCGTCGCACTATCGTCTCCCGAGCAGGCCGATGAAGCCTGTGAGAAGCTGGAAGATGGGCAACGGACGACTCTATGACTTCGGGCGCGAGGTGTTCGGACGTCTGAAGCTACATCATGTGCAGCAACCCACGCAGGTCTACTATGGCGAAAGCCGTCAGGAGGCGCTCAGCGCTGACCACTGCGAAACCCTCGACCACATCAGTGCCACAGACCTGCAGCACAGTACGCCGGAAGAGCAGCCTGTCTACACGCTCGACAGCAAGGCCTTCCGCTTCGTGCATGTGCTGCCGACGGAAGAAAACGCCAAGGTCCGCGTGACCATGGACTTCGAGTACGCCCCTTTCAACCCCGAAAGGAGCGGCACGTTCACTTGCAGCGACGACAAGCTGAACCGCATCTGGCAGGTCAGCGCCTACACCTTGGACCTTACCACGCGAGAGTTCTTCGTCGACGGCATCAAACGCGACCGCTGGACATGGAGCGGCGACGCCATTCAGTCGTACCTGATGAATTACTATCTGCGCTTCGACACGGCATGCGTGCGGCGCACCATCCGCCAGCTCAGGGGCAAAGACCC
>DGTB01000225.1 GCA_002394185.1 Bacteroidales bacterium UBA4347
GGCTGATAGGGCAGGGTGAAGACAGCTTTCATCTCATGGGTCGGTGCCTCGCCTTGCAGCTCGTCGTTCAGATAGAGACGCACCTTCGGGGCGCGGCTGTATACTTCCACTTCTATGGGCTTGCCTTCCCAGCCGGGCCATGTCCAACTGGCAGTCGTGGGCCAGGTGCTCCACATCGTGGTCTTCACCTGACCGCGGTAGCCGTCGGGCTCGCGCACGGCCAGGTAGGCACTGCCGCCGTTCCATAGCAGCGAGCGGTAGTGGCTGATGGGCTTGCGGTGTCCCGTCAGGTCGATGTCTCCACAGTAGGCGGCATGGCTGGGGTATTGGGGGCGTTCCCACGACTCGCCCGCCACTTCGCCTTCATAGTAGTAGCGCCCGATGCCCGACTCGCCCAGATAGTCGATGCCGGTCCATACAAAGTCGCCCAGGATATAGCTGTGGTTCTGGGTGGCTTGGTAGTTTTGCCAGGCATCGCGCGGAAAACTCTCGGTCTGCATCATCACACGGTCGGGTACCCGCTCGTGATCGCCCTCAGCCTTGAATATCAGGTAGTTGTAACCTACGATGTCGTGCTCGGCGGCCAAGGGGTCATAGATGTCCCAGGCGCTGTCCCAGGCGGCCAGGGCCGATGTCACGGGGCGGTGCTGACCGTCGATGCTGCGTATGTGCTCGGCCATCTGATGTGCCGTCTTGATCACTTCTATCTTCTTGCGCTCTATCACTTCGTTGCCGATGCTCCAGCAGAAGATGCTGGGGTGCAGACGGTCGCGTAGCACCATGGCATCGAGGTCGCGCTGCCACCAAGTGTCTATCAGGGTGTGGTAGTCGTGGTCGTTCTTCTTCTCACGCCATCCGTCGAAGGCTTCGTCTATCACCAGCAGACCCAGCTCGTCGCAGGCGCGGAGGAAGGCTTCCGAGGGGGGATTGTGCGAGGTGCGCACGGCATTGAATCCGGCTTCCTTCAGCAGTCTTGCCTTGCGGTACTCGGCATCGTCGTAGGCGGCGGCGCCCAAAATTCCGTTGTCATGGTGCACACAGGCTCCGTTCAGCTTCAGGGGCTTACCGTTGAGCTCGAGGCCATGGGTGGCATCGTAGCTCAGGGTGCGGATGCCGTAGCGTATCTTCACGCAGTCGGTGCCGGGCTCTTCCAGCTCGGCCTCGTAGAGATAGGGGTCGTCGGGCGACCACAGGCGGGGATTGGCTATCTCAAGCGTGCGCTTCAGGGGCTTGCGGCTCCCGTCGGGGCTTACCACTTGGGCGCTCAGCTCCACATGGTGGATGTCGGGGGTCAACACCTCGATGCTCCAGTCGTCGATATAGGTCATGGGGGTGGTCACCAGCCACACGGGGCGGTAGATGCCTGAACCGCTGTACCATCGGCAGTTTTTCTGTGCCGAGTTGTCCACACTCACCACAATCTCATTGTTGCCTTCATGGGCATAGGGGGTGATGTCTACCCAGAAAGAGGAGTAGCCGTAGGGCCAACCGCCGGCAGCATGGCCGTTCACATAGACACGGGAGTTCATGTACACGCCCTCAAAGTAGAGGCGGAGCTTCTTGCCGCGGTAGGCTTTGCCGAGCGTAAGCGTACGGCGGTACCATCCTTTGCCGGTGGGCAGGTAGCCGCCTTCGTTGCCGGCGGCCGCTGTGGCGCTGAAGGGCTGCTCTATGCTCCAGTCGTGGGGGAGCGTAACGGTGCGGGCTTGGGTGAAGTCGCTGTCGTTCAGTACAAACTGCCATCGGTCGTTGAGGAGTTGTTTACGGGGAGGAATGGCGGTATTGTTCACTTGTTTGGCACTGACTGTCGTGGCCAGCATGGCCAGCACAAAGAGGGTCAGAAGAAAGTTCTTATTGCTTTTCATGTTTATCGTTTTGGGGGCCTTCTGCAAGGGAGGGCGCGAATGATGTGGTAAAATTAATCTTTTTTTGTCAATTCTATGCTATTCCCCCGAAAAATGTCTGTTTTTTCCGTAAATGATGCCGATTACTTGGCTCTTATTCTTTTTATCTGCTGCGTCTGTGTAATAAAGTCGGCGGGGTGGTCGTTATTAGTATAGGTCTTATCTCTATCATTATGTCTATACGTCGTTTCCTGACTGTGGCCACCTGTTTGCTTGCGCTCGCTGTGGCTGCTGCCGGCAGGCCACGGGCCTTGCAGTATTATCCCGATGGCAGGGATATCGTGTGTGTCAATGGTGACAACCGCTATACCCGTGCACTCTACGGGGGATATACCGACTTCAGGGTGGAAACGAGCGATAGGCCCATCTTTGCCACTTTCAGCGGGAAGAACCACCGCAACGTGCGCTTTCGCCTCACAACAAAGGGCAAGTCAGTAGCTTTAGAACAGACGGCCCGCTGTGAGGCACGGTATTATGCCGGCCGACGGTCGTATCGGCTTACAGACCCGGCCTTCGGCAAGGGCTCTGTCGATATCACCGTATTGGCGGCGCCCGACCAGGACGCGGCGGTGTGGCAGTTCCAGACCCACGGACTGCCGGCCGACGCCGTGCTGCAATGTGTTGTTTGTAGGGTGAAGGCGAAATCCTTCAGCAGATGGGGTGACCTTAATGCTGACCCGAGAGACGGCTTTGACCCTGCCCTGGAGGAATCCGACAAAATGACGGCTGAATGGAAAGCGGGCGACGCACTCTCCTATGCGGTGGTGGCTGTCGGCACCGACGGCCAGTATGCTCTCTCCACTCCTGTGGGTACTGCGGCCCAGGCGCTCTTCGATAAGGCAATGGACCACCACCGGTGGCTCGCCTCGCAAATCGTGTTCGATACGCCCGACCCGTATATCAACACGCTCGGGGCGGCGCTCATGGCGGCTGCCGACGGGGCTTGGGACGGCGAGGTGTGGCTGCACGGGGCCATCGCATGGCGCATGCCGCTCAACGGATGGAGGGCGGGCTATCTGGCCGATGTGCTCGGATTGCCGCAGAGGGCGCGCTCCCACTTCTCTGCTTATGCGCAGAGCCAGGTCACCAATGTGCCGCCGGTCTTGCCGCATCCTGCACAGGACCCCGAAAAGGGTCTTGCCAGGGCGGCCAAAACGTGGGGCTCGCAGATGTACAGCAACGGCTATATCTGCCGACGTCCGCACCGCGATGATATCATGCACCATTATGACATGAACCTCAATTTCATCGACGAGTTGCTCTGGCACTTCCAGTATGATGCGGATACGGCATACATGTACAAGATGTGGCCGGTCCTGGTCAGCCACCTGCAGTGGGAAAAACGTAATTTCGACCCCGACGATGACGGACTCTACGACGGCTACTGCTGTATATGGGCCAGCGATGCGCTCTATTACAACAGCGGGGCGGTGACGCATGCGTCGGCCTACAACTACAGGGCGCACGCACTGGCCGCACGTATCGCTGAATGCATCGGCGAGGATCCGTCTTACTTCAAGAAAGAGGCGCAGAAAACACTCAATGCCATGAACAGTAGACTGTGGCTCGGCCAACGGGGGCATTGGGCTGAATACCAGGATTATATGGGATTGAAAAGGCTCCATACGCATGCGGCGCTGTGGAGTATCTACACACCTATCGACTGTGGGGCGGCTTCCGAAGAAATGGCCTTCCGGGCCACACAGTATGTCGACAGCTGCCTACCGCACATACCGGTCGTCATCGACAAGGCGGCGCTGGCCGAGCGGCATCTTCAGACCATCTCTACCTCCGACTGGCTGCCTTATGAGTGGAGCATCAACAATGTGGCGGCCGAGGAGGTGATGCACATGGCGCTGGCGTATTTCCTGGCAGGCAGGCCGGAGGAGGGGTTCAACCTCATGAAGGCCAACATCATGGACCAGGCTTATCTGGGCGACAGTCCGGGAAACTTCGGGCAGGTGAGCTACTACGATAAGGCGAGGGGCGAACTCTACCGCGACTTCTCCGACAATACGGGTATCTCGGCGCGCACTTTCCTTCAGGGGCTCTTCGGCATCGTGCCCGATGCACTCAACGGACGCTGCATCCTGCGGCCGGGCTTCCCGGAACACTGGAAGAGGGCGTCGGTCTCCACGCCTTATTTCAAGTATTCTTTCCGACGGGTGGGCAACAAGGAGATTTATGAGATTGAGCAAAACTTCGCCCGGCCGCTGCAGATTGTCCTCCGACAGAACACGGGCTATGGCTATGTGGAGACCGTGGGAACATCAGAGAAAAAACAGACGATTGTGGTGAAACGGCCCAAGCGGGTGAGGGCGCCGAAACCGTTGATTACGGCCGAAAGGGTCGACGGAACGGCTTGGGGCAACAATTTCGATGACGTGCAGACCGACCGCCTCGAACCCGTCGATATCAGCAGCAGCTACAACAGCCAGGTGTCCGACATCTTCAAGAATTTCTATCTCTCACCGCGACCGCCTTACACCACACTGCAGATTCCTGTGCATGGCATCGGCGACTGGTGCCATCCCGACAGGAAGGTTACGGTCGATGAGAGTGTACTGCGCCAGCACGCTGCCGGTGGGTTGCTCACCGTCGATATCGCAGGCGGCATCCCGTTCCGGTTCCCCGAGCAGGGTCGCAACATTGTCTATACGTCGCTTTGGGACAACTATCCCGATGCGGTCGAGATGCCGCTCTCGGGCTCGGCCAGCCATGCTTATCTGCTCATGGCGGGCAGCACCAACCACATGCAGAGCCGTATCGATAACGGGGTGGTCACCGTCTGTTATACGGATGGCTCAGCCGATACGCTGCGGCTTTGCAATCCGCACAACTGGTGTCCCATCGAGCAGGATTATTACGAGGACGGACTGGCCTTCCATGCCGCACAGCCAAGACCGTACCGGCTCGACTTCGCCTCGTTGAGAACCTCGCGCCAACTCATGCCCATGGGCGACCGCTATGGTTATGAGCAGCGCTATTTGGAAAAGGGGGCCGGCATCGTTCTGGATATGCCGCTCAATAGGTCAAAACGTCTCCAAAGTATCTCAATCCGTACCCTCTCCAACGATATCGTCGTCGGACTCATGGCGGTCACACTGCAGCGCTGAGGGCCTGCCTCGCGCTTGCCTATTTCTTAAACGGGTCGCCGGCAGGGTCGCGGCTCACTATCCACCGGAAGGCGTTCACAAAGAGCAGCTGTTGGGTGGCGTCAACGAATCCTTGGTCGCCGTGTC
>DGTB01000160.1:0-5085 GCA_002394185.1 Bacteroidales bacterium UBA4347
TCCCGCCGCCTCGTCGTGCGATAAGCCGCCCCATCCGGACGGCCCGGGGCGCGGTTAATAAACAATCGGCTTTTGATAACTTGTCGGTACGGGGGTGCTGCAAAAGGGAGAAAAGTTGTATTTTTGCATCTTGGAATAAAATGTAAAATTGACAAGATATGAAGGTAAGATTTTTCGCCTTGATGGCCTCTATGTTACTGATGACCACACTGATGGCGCAGAAACCGAAGGCAGTGCAGCTGACCCCCGCGGGGTTGCCGGACGAGTTGCTGGAACACATGAACGGCAGCACCAAGGACAAGGACCGCCAGAAGGAGAACACCAAGGTGCTGAAGGAATTCAAGTCGGTGTACACCAGCTTCGACAGCCAGCTGCAGCAGCGGTTGACCGATGTGTACAACTATGCTGTGAAGGCCAAGATGAAGGGTAACCCCGAGATGTGCGACCTGACGAAGATGCTGACGACCATAGCCACCACGCCGTCGGGGGGCGAGAATGTGGGCAACGCCTACAGCAACGCCCCGAACCTGGACGGTTTTGTGTCGAGTCTGGAGACCTTTGCCAAGCGCAACGCCAAGGCCAAGGCCGTGACGGAATACGTGTCGTTCTGCGAGGGGTTGTTTGCCAACCGTGTGCTCTATCATTCAGGCACGTGCGAGTGGCGCTTTGCGCCACGCACGCCGTTCAGGCTGGGAGTGCAGAACGGGGAGCCGCTGGTGTGGTTCGACAACGCCGCCGACCTGCACTACGCCTCGGCAAAGGACGAGGCCGTCATCAAGGGCACCCGGGGCGTGTACAACTACAAGGAGCACGAGTGGAAGGGCGAGGGCGGCCGCGTGGAGTGGACACGCACAGGCTTGGGCGCCACGGAGTGCTACGCCGACCTGGGGCGCTACACGGCCGAAACGAAGTTCCCCAAGTTCAAGGCCGACTCCGTGGAGTTCGTCAACACGCAGTATTTCCCCGCCCCCATCCGCGGCCGTGTGGAGGACCTGCTGGATTCGCCCAAGGACCCTGGCAAGTACGGATACCCCCGCTTTCGCTCCTACCAGCGCGACTTCGTGCTGAAGGACATTATGCCCGGAGTGGACTACAACGGCAGTTTCATGATGAACGGATCGAAGTTCATCACCGCGTCGAGCAAACATCCGGCGCGCCTGGTGTTCAACCAGGACGGCAAGGCCAAGCTGGCGGTGACGTCGATGAAGTTCACCATCACGCAACAGCGCATGACGGCCGAGAACGCCGCCATGGTGCTCTATGTGGGTGAGGGCGACTCCATCACCAACACCGGCATCCTGGTGCGCTACCTGCCGGGAGAGAAGCAGGTGATGCTGGTCAACGACTCGAAGCGCAACTTCTACAGCCCCTACAGCGACACCTACCACAACCTCGACATATACAGCGAGTCCATCGTGTGGCGCATGGAGCAGAACGACCTCGTGTTCTCGAACCTGGCCTCCGGCGGCGCCACGAGCACGACGAGCTTCGAGTCGAGCAACTACTATACCTACAAGAAATACCGTGAAATCAAGGGCATCGACGAGAAGAGCCCCGTGGAGCGTGTCTACGACTACGCCGATTCGCACGGCTCGGAGTTCTCGGCCCAGGGCCTTTCGGACGCCATAGGGCTCGACATGAGCCAGACCCTGTTGCTGATCCACACCCTGTCGAAACACGGCCTGGTGTCCTTCAACGAGATCAACAACCGCGTAAGGATCAAGGACAAGCTCATCGACTACCAGAAGGCGTCGACCAAGAGCAAGGGCTTCGACTACGACGCCATAGCCCTCGAATCCGCCACCACCGGCACCAATGCCCGCCTGACCTTTGCCGACAACGCACTGACCATCCGCGGCGTGGAGCCCTTCGTGGTGAGCGACAGCCAGCGCGTGGTGGTATACCCCGACTCGCTGACCGGGCGCCAGGTCGTTGTGGGCCGCAACCGCGCCCTGCACTTCTCGGGCCGCATCGACGTGGGCAAGTTCATGCTCACCGTCAAGGACTGCGACTTCAGCTACGAGAACTTCTCTTTCAACATGCCCACCATCCAGAGGATGGAGTTCTATGTGCCCGATTTCAAGGCCCCGGACAAGTATGAACAGCTGGTGCGGACGCCGCTGAGCAACCTGGTGGGCACCCTCGACGTCGACAAGCCCGACAACCATTGCGGCATGACGAAGAACAAGGAATACCCCATCTTCAAGAGCCTGGAGAACAGCAATGTGTTCTACGACGCCAAGGACATCCAGGGAGGCCAGTATGTGCGCGACCGGTTCTACTACACGCTGCTGCCCTTCACCATCAACAGCATGGCGGACTTTGTCACCGACAGCCTGCAGTTCACCGGCGTGCTCACCTCGGGCGGCATCTTCCCGGACATCAAGGAGCCGCTGCGCGTGCAGAAGGACTACTACTTAGGATTCAACATACAGACCCCGCAGGGCGGCTATCCCGCCTATGGCGGCAAAGGCCAGTACAACAAGAAACTCAAGCTCGACCACAGCGGCCTGCACGGCAGCGGCACGCTGGACTACCTGACGTCGCACTCCAAATCCAAGGACTACCTCTTCCTGCTCGACTCCACGGTGGCCGTCACCGACACCTTCAACGTGCGCGAGGAGCAGGGCTTCCCGCAGATTGCCAACGGCCGTGCCAGCATGCACTGGCATCCCTATGCCGACTCGATGGCTGTGGCCACGGTGGAGGGCGGACGGCCCTTCAAGATGTACCGCGGCGATGCCTCGCTGCGTGGCCGTGTGGACCTGATGCCCAAGGGCGCCGCTGCCGCCGGCGTGGCCGATGTGCGCGAGGGCACCTTCACGTCCGACCGCTTCGCGTTGGCCTCGCGCGAGATGAGTGCCGAGGTGAGCAGCTTCACCCTCCGCAGCACCACCTACAAGACCGTGGCCTTCAGCGCCCAGAACGTCAGCTCGAGCGTCAACTACGACACCCGCCGGGCCGACATCCAGGCCAAGCAGGGGCCCGTGCGCAGCGACCTCCAGTTGGTGCAGTACGAGGCCTGGGCCGACCGTTTCAGCTGGGAGATGGACCGCAAGGAGCTGACCCTGGCCAACTCCACCCGCGGCACCTCCGAGGGCCTCGACGCCATGGAGCTGCGCCTGCGCCTGCCCAAGGCCGGCGACATGCCGGGTGTGCGCTTCACCAGCACCGACCCAGCCCGCAAGCAGCTTGGCTTCAGCTCGCTGCTGAGTATGTATAAATATGATGTCGGCGAACTGTCGAGCCAGGGCGTGTTCCTGGTCTCCGTGGCCGACGCCGCCATAGCCCCCGCCGCCGACACCCTGCACGTCAGCAAGGGCGGCGAGATGCGGGTGCTCAACAATGCCCAGGTGGTCTTCAACCGCGACAGCGCCTACCACTATCTGGTGGGTGCCGACCTGCTCATCGCCAACGGCGAGAACTTCACCGGCAAGGGCTACTACGACTTCCACAACGACCAGGAGAAGGCGCAGCGCCTGTTCATGAACAACATCGAGGTGAAGAACGGCATCACCACGGCCACGGGCGACGTCAGCGCCGAACAGTCGTTCACCCTCAGCTCGGCCTTCGGCTTTGCCGGCAAAGTGCGCCTCGAGGGCAACCACCGTTGGCCCTGGTTCGAAGGCGGTGTGCGCCTCATCCAGCCCTGCATCCCCGATGCGCAGCTGGGCCTGCTGGCCTATGCCGACTACACCGACCCGGAACATGTGCACGTCACCGTGCCCGAACTGCCCACCGACTGGAAAGGCAATCGCATCACGGCCTCGGTGCTCATGGACAAGAGCACCCTGCGGCCCCACGCCGCCTTCCTCACCAACGAGAAGGTGGCCGACAACGAGCTGCTCTCGGCCCACGGCATCCTCACCTACCTCGGCGACCGCAAACAGTATATGATTGGCTCCGAAGCCAAGGTCAGCGACCCCGACGGCATTGTGGAGCCCTACCTTGCGCTCTCAACGGAGGACTGCATCGTCGAGGGTGAAGGCCCTGTGAACTTCGCCCGCCGCAAGACGCAGGCCTCGTTCTACTCCTACGGTTCCGCCACCGTTGGCATCAGCAGCGACAACGAGGACCAGCTCACCACCGTCTTCGGTTTCTCCTTCCCCATCGACCAGAGCATCGTCAACTCTCTCTACAACAACTTCAAGAACGAATTGCGTGTGATGCCCATCGGCGGCACCACCAGCGCAGAGATGCGCCATGCCATGATGCACCACCTCGGACCCGAGAAGGGCGGCGCAGCCTATGCAGTCTACAGCGCCATAGGCCAGCTGGACAAGGTGCCCGAGGCCATGCAGTCCACCATGCTCTTCGACAACGTCCGTTGGCAGTATACGCCTGCGCTGGGTCTCTTCTGCGAAGGCAAGGTCGGCCTGGTGAGCATCGGCGACAAGCCCATGGGCGTCACCGTCAACCTCAAGGCACAAATCTATATGGACAAAGGCAACCAGAAGATGAAGATCTACGTCGAAGCCGCCAAGGACCATTGGTACTTCTTCTACTACGACACCCAGGCACAGGACCTCACCATCTACAGCAGCTACGGCACGTGGGACGACCAGATCAAGGCCCTCACCACCGACCAACGCAAGGTCAGCAAAGAAGGCCTCGGCACCTTCTTCTACCACGTGGGCAATGTAGCCAACTACGTGCAGAACAACTTCCTCATCCCCTTCAGCCGTGCGGCCCATCCCGACGAGGACGGCGAATAGTCCACGACACTCCAAAAAACAGCAAAAACGGAGGCGAAACCACTGCGGTTTCGTCTCCGTTTTGCATTCATGGCAGAAAAAATTTCGCATAGACAATATCCTAAAAATCAACTCTTAACTCTCAACTCTTAACTCTTAACTGAAAAAAAGTTTTGCCATATCGGAAAATGTTCGTACCTTTGCACCCGCTTTCGAGAGAAAAAGATGAAAGTTTTGCCCAGGTGGTGGAATTGGTAGACACGCTACTTTGAGGGGGTAGTCGCCATAGGCGGTGCAAGTTCAAGTCTTGTCCTGGGCACGAAAGAAAAAAGACGTTCAAACAACGTCTTTTGCTTTCAAAGAAAGCTACCAGATGCCCGGGTGGCGGAAT
>DGTB01000160.1:5186-8988 GCA_002394185.1 Bacteroidales bacterium UBA4347
TCAAGTCCTGTTCCGGGCACCAAAGAGAGAAGACCAAACAAGGTCTTCTCTTTTTTTTTATACCCTCCGCACATGTTAAATGTTGTTAAAATGGAATGGACGATGTAGTCTTTTGGCGAAAATGGCGTTATATAAATGTATAAAGACATTTTTTATACGATGAAAAGGATATATTTTGTCATGATATTGGCGGCGCTGCTGGGTTTGGCGGTGCCGATGAGGGCACAGGAGGCAGGAAACACGGTGCTGCTGACGGCGCATCTGGTGGACGGCTATGACGGGAAGGCGCTGCAGGCTCCGTGGGGCGTGAACTTCATCTGCGACGCCCTCGACCGAGCCGTTATGGCCACGCCCGACTCGTCAGGCTTCGTCGAATTGCGCCTGCCCAAAGGGAAATGCATCGTGATGGCGCTATTCCATTACCCCGTCACCCTCGACCTTGCATCCGACACCGTTGTCGAACGGCTGGTACTGGAGTACGACGTCTTCGACCAAGCCATAACGAACATCTACTTTTCGCGCCACAATAAAGACAGCGCCCTGCACGCCGAGGAGGCCCTGCTGAAGGCCGACCTGCACTACGTCGACACCTCCTTACACTTCTTCGACCCGGACCCCAACTACTACCAGCTGGCCTACCTCTACGAACGCGACCTGCACTATCCCCTGCCCCACTGGCGCACCTTCAGCCGCGACTCCGCGCTCCACTACCTCCGCTACAGCTACCACCAGAACCCCGGGCGCTACGACTACCTCTACTACTCCATCCGCCAGCTGGAGCACGCCCTCGGCCTGCCGCACGACCGCAAGGTGCGCCGCCCCAAGGCGCCCGACAGCCGCTGGTACGCTCCCATGCCCGAGGTAAAGGACGGCTGGATCGACGACACCGCCACCTCCTACACGGACCTCTTCGACAGGGCCCGCAACATGAGCCACCACCTGTCCCTCGAGCTGGCCCCGCAGGGCGAGAAGAGCCTCGTCTACCCACGCCGCAAGAAACCCGCCGTGCGCATACTCTACTACGGCGGCCTGGGCAACAGCACCGCCATCCGCATCGAGGACGGCCGTCTGCACTACGCCTCCTGCGACGACCCTTGGTACGCACCCGCCGAATCCCGCTGGCGCGTGCGCTGGAGCGCCAAACTAACGCGCGCCGAGATGGACACCATGCTCGCCTGCCTCGATTCGCTGCACCAGCTCGGCGACCAAAACTACTTGGCGGACTTCATTGCCATCGACGCACAGAACATCCACATCGAGTACACCGACCAGACAGGCTACCACTACGTCGACTGCTTCGCACCCAACAAGCATCCCGAAACGGCACCCATCCACCGCTACCTCGACCGCCTCTTCCGCCGCCACACGCACCTCCTCACCCTTGGCCCTATAGTGAACGGCCCTTACAACCACGGCGGCCGCTACACCATCGACGGCAAGAACATCCACCTTGAAGCCAACGACGATGGCTTCTCCCCCAGGCGCTTCCGCCTGCCGGAGGGCACCTACAGCGTCCGCGCCGAGGCTCCTGGCTTCGAGCCGCAGGAGTTCCGCCTTCGCCTGCAGGGCAACACGGCCATCGACACCCTCCGCCTCAAGCACCGCAGCATCGACCTGAAGGTGAACCTCCTCTTCCCCGGCGGCGCCGAACTGACCGGCCCCATGCTACTCTACGTCGAGGGCGTGGACACCGCCATCGTCGAGGAAAATCCAGGCCCACACATCGGGATGGACAGCTACCCCGCGGTGTTCCGCCACGTGCCCGCAGGCTCGCAATGTTTCATCGTGGAAGACAGCAAGCGCGTAGGGGGCCACTTCCACACCCCGCTGCTCTACATCGCCGACAGCCTTGAAGATGCCGACAGCCTCACCATGACCCTCGACCGCAGCCGCCGTCCCTTCCGCTCAGCCCGCGAGAAGGACAGCACCCTCCGCGCCGAAGAGCGGATGATGCACATCTCGGGCGTCGATAGGTCCGAAGAACTCGGCAGACTCTACTACCACGACTTCCTGCTTTTCCGCATGCCGCCCTGGCAGACCTTCGACAGCGCCCGCTCCGAGGCCCATCTCTACCTTGCCGGCACCTACCTCCTCCACCCCGACAAGCACTACCTCTACTACCCCCTCCGCCAGCTGGAAATCTTCGGCAACCTGAAAGCCGACCCGTCCCTCCTGCCTCCTGCCGAAGACACCCTGCGCTACCTGCCCCTGCCGGTCGACGACCTGACACCATACTCCAACCAAGACATACTCACCCCCCTGGAAGAGAACCACAAAGAGGCACGCCGGATGGCCGAATGGCTGACCCTCATGGACGAGCCCACGCTGCTGCACCCCAGGCGCCAAGGCCCCGTGCTGCGCCGCCACAGCACCACCTCACACCACGACGAACTCTACTGCCTCCGCATCGAGAACGACACCCTCTACACGAAGCACCTCTTCAACACCTTCGGGCTAACCGACCCCTTCGACACCACCATCGACCAAGAGCCCTCGCACTACCCCGACACGCTCGTCGTCGCCCAACGGGCGCTGACCCCCGCCGAACGCGACACCCTCCGCCTGCTCCTCCGCACCATGGCCGACGAGGACCTCGACGGCACGGTGGGCACCAGCGGAGGGATGCATGCCGTCATGGAAAGCCACGAATACATCGTCGACGGCGAGTTCCGCTACGTCCGCAGCCTGGCGCCATACAGCGTACCCCTGCTGCGCCGCCTCGACGAATGGCTCGCGCAACTGACAAAGCAATAAAAAAGAAAGCCACCCCGCAACGGGGTGGCTTTCTTCGTTTCTAATAGTTGAACTTGATGTCCTTGACGTTGAGCTGTATCTCCGTGCGCCCGCGCCAGTAGTTCTCCTCCAACTGGTAGCAGAGGTCGAAGCGCTCGTTGCGCATACGGTTGATGCACTCGCCCATCTGGAACGCAATGGCCGGATAGGGGGCCGAGCGTTCGGCAATGGGGATGGCGTTGAACTTGAGGTGATTGGTGCCCACGATGCGGGCGTTGCCGGTGTCCACCAGCTCGCGCGTAACGAAAACCGGCACGTTGTTCTCCGGACCGAAGGGCGCAAACTGCTTGAGGATGCGGAGGAACTTGGGGGTGATCTGGGAGAAACCGAGTTCGGTATCCACCTCGATTTCGGGCAGTGCCTCTTCGGCACCCATGCCCTCGCGCACCAGCTGCTCGAAGCGGTCGACGAAAGCGCGCATGTTCTCCTGTCGCAACGACACGCCGGCGGCGCACTTGTGGCCACCGAAGTGCTCCAGCAGGTCGGCGCATTTCTCCAGGGCCTCGTGCACGTCGAATTCCTTCACCGAGCGGGCCGAGCCGGTGATGAGGTCGTCGCTGCCGCGGGTGAAGACGATGGTCGGTTTGTAATAGGCCTCCACGATGCGGCTGGCCACGATGCCCACCACGCCGCGATGCCAATGCTCGTCGAAGAGCACCAGCGACTTGCGGCCCTTGTAGAAGGGGTCGTGGTCTATGCGGCGCTTGGCCTCCTCGGTGGCGGCGGTGTCGAGGTCCTTGCGCTCCACGTTGTAGGTGTTGATGTCGTCGGCCAGACGGCGGGCGATGGCGGGATCCTCCGTCAGCATGAGACGCACGGAATCGAACGCCGAACGGATGCGGCCGGCGGCGTTGATGCGCGGTCCCACGAGGAAGACGAGGTCGGTGATGGTCAGTTCCTTCTCGAAGTAGCCGTTCTTGGGTTGGTCGGAAGCCTCGGGCTGGTCGGGCTGGTCGGCCTTGCGGCGGTCCACATGGCCGTACTTGAGGATGGCCTCGATGCCGGGGCG
>DGTB01000056.1 GCA_002394185.1 Bacteroidales bacterium UBA4347
ACGCTCAACGACTACGCCGCCTTCATGCTCGGCGGCCGTCCCGCTCCGGGCCAGAGCCTCGGCCAGCTGCGCGACCTGCTCCTCGAGCAGCTCGACCTGTTGAAGCAGGGTAAGTTCGACGAGAGCCTCATCGAAGCCTCGATCAACCAGTTGAAACTCCAGATCATGAAGCAGGCCGAGAGCAACAACAGCCGCGCCAGCCAGATGGCCTACGCCTTCGTGGAGCACCGCAACTGGGGCGACGTATGCAACGAAATCAACGAGCTCTCCAAAATCACCAAGAAGGACATCGTCGACTTCGCCAACCGCATCTGCAAGGACAACAACTACGTCATCGTCTACAAGCATCAGGACACCCCCGACCCGGTGACCAAGGTGCAGAAGCCTGCTATCACCCCCATCTTCGTCAGCCGCGACACCGAGAGTCCCTTCCTGGCCTCCATCAAGGCCGACGCCGCCAAGGCCAAGCCCATCCAGCCCCAGTTTGTGAACTTCAAGAAAGACCTCCAGAAGGGTAAGACCCAGAACGGCAGCGAGGTGCTCTACGTGCAGAACAAGGAGAACGGCACCTTCAACCTGCAGTACCGATTCGAGTTCGGCTCCACCGCCGACAAGACCATCGACCTGGCATCCAATTATGTGGACTACCTCAACACTCCGAACCACACCGCCGAGCAGTTGCAAGAGGAGTTCTACAAGCTGGCCTGCTCGTGGGGTATCAGCGTCGGTGGCCGTACCGTCACCGTCAGCATCAGCGGCCTGGCCGAGAACATGGAGAAGGCTATGGGCCTGGTGGAGGAAGTGATGGCCACCTGCCAGCCCAACGACGAAGCGCTGCAGATGCTCGTGGAGCGCGCCATCAAGAACCGCAACGACGGCAAGACCAACCAGCGTGCTGCCTTCAGCGCCCTCAATGGCTATGGCATCTACGGCGAGCAGTACGTCAAAGAGGGCACCGAGAGCGACGCCGAGCTGCGTGCCTATACCGCCAAGCAGCTCACCGATGCCCTGCACAGCCTCTTCCAGTACAAGCACCGCGTGCTCTACTACGGCCCGCTGACCCTCAAAGAGGCCACCGCCACCGTCGACCGCATCCACACCGTGAAACCCACCAAGGATGTTCCTGCCAACAAGGTCTATCAGCCGCAGGCCGTCAACGAGAACACCGTTCTCTTCGTCAACTACGACGCCAAGAACACCTACGTCACCGAGTACTTCCGCGGCGAGCATTTCAACACCGCCCAGGTGCCCGGCATGAACCTCTTCAACGAATACTTCGGCGGCTCGATGAACGCCATCGTCTTCCAGGAGATGCGCGAGAAGCGCAGCCTCGCCTACAGCGCCAGCAGCCGCTACACCTACGGCAGCGACAAGGACGGCTACTTCTTCAACAGTGCCAATGTCATCACCCAGAACGACAAGTTGCTCGACGCCCTGAACGCCTACGAGGAACTCTTCGACGACATGCCGCAGGCCGAAGCCAACTTCCGCCTGGCCAAGGATGCCCTGCTCTCCAGCAGCCGCACCGCCCGCACCACCAAGTTCGGCATCATCAGCGCCTACCTCACCTGCGAGCAGATGGGTTGGAAAGAGCCCCTGCGCAAGCAGAACTTCAAGGCCTACCAGAAGATGACGATGCAGGATCTGGTCAACTTCCAGCAGCAGCACATCAAGGGTCAGAAAAAAGCCTACCTCATCCTCGGCAAAGAGAGCGAGATGGACTTCAACGCCCTGAGCAAGTTCGGCAAGGTGAAGAAACTCACACTGGATGAAATCTTCGGATTCTAATGCTTAACAACATCAAGATAGCGGTAGCGATACCGTGCTACAAAGTGGAGCAGCACCTGCAACAAGTGGTTGCAGGGCTGCCCGACTTTGTGGACAGCATCCTGCTGGTCGACGACTGCTCGCCCGACGGGACACCTGCCCTCATAGAGCGCCTTGCCGCTGAAGACAAGCGCATCACCGCCATGCACCACCAGAAGAACATGGGTGTCGGCGGAGCCTTGAAGACCGCCTTCCAAAAGGCAATAGAGCAAGGGATGGACGCCGTGGTGAAGCTCGACGGCGACGGGCAAATGGACACCACCTTTATCGCCCCCCTTGTCGAAGTGCTGAAAGAGAGCGAATTTGCCAAAGGCAACCGACTCTTCGACAGGCAGATGCTGCGGCGGATGCCGGCTATACGACGCATAGGCAACATGGGCGTGGGGTTCATGGTCAAGGCCGCCAGTGGCTACTGGAACGTCAGCGACCCCGTCAACGGATTCTTCGCCATACGCACGGAGACACTGCGGCGGATGGACCTTGAGCGCGTAGCCGACCGCTTCTTCTTCGAGAGCTCGATGCTCATCGAGCTCTACTACACCGGCGCGCGCATTGCCGAAGTGGCGATGCCGGCCATCTACGGCTCCGAGCAGTCCAACCTCAGCATCGGGAAGACCCTCAGGAGCTTCCCGCCCAAGCTTGGTGGCGCGTGGCTGCGCAGGATATATCTGAGCTACTTTGTGTACGACTTCAACATCTGCTCGCTATACATACTGGCTGGACTGCCGTCGTTCCTCTTCGGCCTTGTCTTCGGCCTCTGCAACTGGATACACTATGCATCCATCCAGAGTCCGTCGCCCACGGGAACCATCATGGTGGCAGTGCTGACGTTTATCCTAGGCTTCCAGATGTTGCTGGCGGCAGCGCAATACGACATCACAGCGAAGAATCCCTTCGACAAGAACAGGCCATGACAAAGATGACATCCCATGGGGATTCTGAAACAAAAGGGGCCAAAGCGGCCCCTTTTTCTTTTTCTTGTTGCGTTGTTCAGATGCTGGATAGGCTGTAGCCGTCGGGGGAATAGTGGAGCTCGAGGTAACCCTGCGGGGGCAGGGAGAAATAGTGGGGGTTGAGGTCGGCGACAAGCCAACGCTTCCACCAGTTGACCGACATATAGACGTCGGGGTTGGCATAGAAATCGTCGTTGGAGCGGTTAAAATCATCCTCTTCGAGGTAGATGGTGACCGTCTGGTCAGCGCCGTCACGTGCGGTGAGAAGCATGCTTTCGATAGCGAGTCCCCAGATGTTGAAAATGAAGAGCTGATCGGCGGTGGAGCGTGTAACGATGAGTTTGTGTTGACCATGGTCACGACCGTAAGCGGCGATGTGCTTGACCTCCTCGATACGGTCGGCATAGACGGGAATCTCCTTGTAAATGCGCGAGAAGCCGACAACAAGCATCACGGCGAAATAGGAGAAAAGGGGCCAGCGACGCCAACCGGCAAGTCGCGGCAGTTCGTCGACAAAGAAGGGCAGACCAGCGAAGAAGTAAAGCGGGAGGTAGGTGCGTTCCATGCCAATGGGACCGTCGCCCTGCCAGTAGACAATGACACTCAGGACAAAGAAAGCTGGGAAAAAGAGACCGACAAAGGCGAGACGCAGCCAGAGGCGCTGGCGGAAATAACCAACAAGGGTCAATGCCCAGAGAACAATCGGGCAGAGGTAGATGAGGAACCATGTGCGGAAAAATCCGAAACTGTTAAGCGAGAAGAAGTGGGATAAGGCATGACGCAAAGTGTCTGCTGTGGGCACGAAACTCTCGTCGTGTCCGCTCTGTCCCAAGAGCATACGCAGCGTTGCAAAAGCCGCCAAGGCCACAAAGAGGACAATCGAGGTGGCGTCAATCCGCAGCCGGTTGCATCCCAACACGCGGAGACCAATTATATAAAGGATAAAGAAGATTGCCACGGGGTGGATAAAGAAAGTCACTGCCTCGGCCAGAATAAGTGCAGACCAGTAGAGAAACCTATGATGGGGATTATGGAGTTTGTATTGCGCCAAAGCATAGAGCATCGGAGCGAAGAACATGAGCTGGAAGGTCTCGGAGATGCAGTGGAAAAAGGTGGAGCACATGCCGAGGAAAGTCAGAACCATGACGACGGCCACACGAGGCTGACGCAGCACGTAGGACGTCAGGAGGAAACATCCGTACGCCAGCATGACGAAGCTGGCTGAGTAGGCTACAATGAGCCATCGCAGGGGCACATGGAGTTTGATGAGCAGCCATGGAAGCAGCTGGGAGAGCACCATGGAAAAACGGTTGTCGTTGATGAGGATGGACTCGTGATTGATGTCATGGAAGAGCTGGTAGGCGGAGTCTATGAGCAATACACGTTCCTCGGCAAACCAGACAGCCAGAAAGGCGAATGCAACAAAGGCGGCATGGCCTGCAATGAGGTAGGGACTATAGGATTTCATTGATAGTCTGAGATTGGCCATTGACCACAATAGTGTCACCCACATGTTTGCCCTTGAGGGCAATATAGATGGGAGTCTGGGCGCTGATGGCGAAGAAGACGCAGTTGCCGACCATGAACTTTCCAGCGCCGATGGAGAGGAGGAAGTTCTGGCGGTCGGTGATGACGATGGCGCCATGATCGACGACGTCGTGCGACGGCTGCTTGAGCAGGTCCTGCAGGTGGCGGATGCCTGCCAGCGCATTGCTGTACTGCTTGGCATACATGTCGCGGCTGCGCATCATCTTGGTGCGGTAGGAGTCATAGCGGTCCACATTGGCACCATAGTCGTTGCTCTGTTGCTGTGCCGAGTCCATCTCCTGCTTAGCCACAGCGGCAATTTTCTCCTGCTGTGCAATGCAGGCAGCTATCACTTCGTGTCTTTTTGTGCTTTCCATTGTCTCAATCTTTTCCAGTCAACCAGCGCTGTCCCAGCCATGAGAAGGGATGCCACCGCAGTGGCGAGAGCGCGATAATTGAACCATGCATGACATTCTGCAGGACGGGCCATGAGGATGTAATAGACGAAAGGAATTGCAGCCACCAGCAGATATTGCATGGCCTGTGGCAATCCTTTTTTCCGGAAACGCACAGACGCTAGTACTGCCAGTATCATCAATGCCACAACGACGAACTTCCAATGCAGGAACTTCAGATTGGATACAATGGCTGCACCCAGATACGAGCTTCCTCCCTTGCTCCAGTTATTCCCTTGATCGTAAGCATCCACAAAAATATTCTCACCCGTAAGCAACGTGGCAAGGCCCCATTTGGACAGCCACGTCAGCACATAGCCCGCCAACCACCAAGCAGCCACCTGCACCACCTGAAGCAGGCCACGTCGCCAGTCGCTTTCGTCGCGCAAGGAAACAAGCACCACCAAAGGAAGTCCGAGGGTGATGGTAGGCACGGTGATGAGGTCAGCGAATGCCGTCAGCGACCCCAACACAAGAAACAACAAGTCTACTTTGTCCGACGGGTGGTAGGTAAGCCACAGGATGCCACCCAGAGCAATCAACAACACGGGAGCAAACTGCAGCGAGAACTGCATAATATAGACATTGACAAACAGCAGAGCCGCTGTTATGGCCACCAGCACCGCCCAGCCTCCCGAGCGCCAAAGACGGAATAGACACCATAGCAGGAGTCCCGAAGAGAAAAGATAAATCAAATAGCGGATACCCGCGTACGAAGTGAAAAAAAACAGAATGCGGGCCACAAAAGTGCTGCCGTGCCAGTATCGTGCATAGTGGATAGTGCGACCCTCGTCGGCACCGGCCATGCAGTGCCGCAGGTTGTTGCACATATAGACACCCTCATCGTAGCGGGGCACCAACAAAATGCCTTTCATACCCTCGCTGCGGAAATTCACCACCTGATTGAGGATCAGTGCATCGGTGAAGTTGTCCATAGTGTACTCGTCCTGTATGTCAAAATCGGCATGGATGACGGCCTGGGGATAGTCGTTGCTTAAATCGCCGCTGCCGATAGACTGCTCCACGTGATGGCGCACCGGAGCATCGGGTATTAAATAAGCAAGCACTCCCAGTAGCAGATAACCTGCTACCAGGAATGCAAATATGAGTGCGGCTTTACCTACCCTCCTCATCTCTTGTTCTATCTCGTTCTGCCGGGATAGACTTTCAAGGCTTCCTCAAGGCAGCGCATGGCTTTTTTGAGGTCGTCGATATTGAGGCAGTAGGTGATACGTGCCTGGTGGCGACCCTGTTCGGGATTGACATAGAAGCCTGTGGCAGGAGCCAGCATGACGGTGGCGCCCTCATAGCTGAAGTCTGTCAACAGCCACTGGCAGAAACGGTCGCTGTCGTCGATAGGCAGGTCGATAACCGTGTAGAAGGCACCCTTGGGCATCGGACAGAAGCAGCCGGGAATCTTGTTGACACCCTCCACCACCACATTGCGGCGCGCCACATACTCGGCCTGGACGGCGTCGAAATACTCCTGGGGGGTATCCACGGCAGCCTCGCCGAAGAACTGGCCAAACGACGGGGGCGACAGGCGGGCCTGGGCCAAACGCATGGCGATGGCGTAAACCTCGCTGTTGCGGGTCACCATGCATCCCACGCGGGCGCCGCAGGCGCTGTAGCGCTTCGACACGGAGTCGAACAGGATGGTGTTGCGCTCCAGGCCTTCAAGCTGCATGACGCTGAAGTGCTGGTTGCCATCGTAGCAGAACTCGCGATACACCTCGTCGGCGAAGAGGTAGAGGTCATACTTCTTCACCAGACCGGCCACCTTCAGCAGCTCCTCGTGGGTGTAGAGGTAACCCGTGGGGTTGTTGGGGTTGCAGATCATGATAGCACGGGTCCGCTCGTTGATGAGTTCCTCAAACTTCTCCACTTTCGGCAGCGAGAAG
>DGTB01000183.1:0-1017 GCA_002394185.1 Bacteroidales bacterium UBA4347
TGGACGAACAAGTTCATCTTCCCGCCCTACGACTTCACGATTGCGGACATGATGGTGACCAACTTCCATCACCCCATGAGTAGCCAGTTTATCATGGTGAGCGCCTTCGCGGGGCCTGAGCTGCTGATGGAGACCTACCAGACAGCCATCAAGGAGAAGTACCGCTTCTCGACCTACGGCGACGCAATGCTGATTGTATAAGCTGTAAGCTGTGAGTTTTAAGTTTTAAGTTTTGAGTGGCTGACGCACCACAACGGCTGCCCTCCCCCAACTTAAAACTCAAAACTTAAAACTCACAGCTTAAAACTGAAAAAAAATGACTCCTTTAGCCGAGATACTGAGGCCCAAGAGCCTCGACGAATACATTGGACAACAGCACCTGATAGGACCGGGTGCTGTTCTTCGCACATTGATAGAGAGTGGCAACATTCCGAGCATGATTTTCTGGGGCCCTCCGGGCATCGGCAAGACGACGCTGGCGATGATTATCTCGCAGACACTGAACCGCCCGTTCCACACGCTGAGCGCCATCAGCAGCGGAGTGAAGGAGGTGCGCGAGGTGATAGGTGCCGCCCAGGAGGAGGAAGGAGCAATACTCTTCATCGACGAAATCCACCGTTTCAACAAGGCGCAGCAGGACTCGCTGCTGGGGGCCGTGGAGCGCGGCACCATCACGCTGATAGGCGCCACGACGGAGAATCCGAGCTTCGAGGTAATCTCGGCATTGCTGTCGAGGTGCCAGGTGTATGTGCTGAAGGAGTTCGGCGAGGAGGAGATGCGGCAGCTGATAGCAAGTGCAGTGAAGCACTACGCCAATGAGGGAATCAATGTGGAGGTGAAGGAGGCCGACGCCCTGATGCGCATCAGCGGCGGCGACGCAAGGAAGCTGCTGAACGCCGTGGAGCTGGTGGTGAACCGAGGCGCAAGGGTGCTCGACAACAAGACGGTGACGGAGGTCATACAGCAGAACCTGGCCTACTACGACAAAGGGGGCGAGATGCACTACGACATCATCTC